>CAVCBG010000168.1:0-4071 GCA_963600285.1 Anaerovoracaceae bacterium | reverse complement strand
TCGGCATTCACGGACGCGCTGACGACGTGCCCGAGCTTCGCGTACCCGCTGTCGGGACCGCCGTCGTAGCTGATGAACCAGACGTTCTCGGGCTCAATCGTCACATTGCCGTCGGCATCGGGCGCGCCGGCCGCCTCGACCGCGTCCCGCAGCAGGCTGTAATCCCCGACGGACGCGGGCATATGACGGCTGTTATTGCTGTAGAACTCCTCGTACAGCCCGGCGTTGTCCCAATTCGCTTCCCACAGGTAATCGCGGCGGTTGTCCGAAACCAGCACGGCGTCCTCCGGCAGGAAGTCAAGCATCCCGCCGCGGAGAGCGGATTCACCGGCTTGGCGCGGGTAATAGAAGGCGCGGTCCATGATGTCCGTGACGGCGCGGTTGTTCTGTAAATTCAGCAGCAGGATCACGCAGAAGGCGGAGATCCCCAAGGCCCGCGCCCACGCGAAACGGCCGAGCTTCATCCCGACCCACAGGATCAGGCACGCCACGCCGAAGTACTGCATATACACCGGCAGGTAGCCCAGCCCCGGGTAGAGCTGTCCCTGATAGCGGTTGGAAATCGCGATCGTCAGGCTCGGCAGCAGGGCGAAGCTGAAGCCGAGGATCAGCAGGTCGCGGTCCTTATACCACGCCGCGAACTCCGCTTTGTCCCGTCGGATGAACGCCATGCACAGAATGAATCCGAGCAGGATGACAATGTCGCGGATGCCGACGGCGCCGACGAAGTCCGCGAAGGTGTAGTTCATGAACGAAGCGGCGGGGTAGACATTGCCGAGGACGGCGCCTTCATTCCCGGCGCTGTAAAAGCTCAGCGGCAGCCCGGCCGTGATCTGGCAGCCGGCGGCGCGGAGGATCCGCGCGGGGTCGAGGGAGAAGGTCACGCCGACATACGTGGTGTCATGGACGGAGCCCGTCCGCGCGGCGAAGACAGCCGCCAGCGCGATGACGGTCAGCGCCAGGTACGGCAGGGAGCTTTTCACCGCCTTGAGGAAGTTCCCGCGGCGGGACCAGATCAGCAGGCAGACCATGGCGATGAAGGGATAGCAGACTTCATACGTGAAGAGCCCGAGGCCGAAGAAAAGCAGTCCGAGGGCGAGGTCGCGTCCCTTCCCGGTCCGGCACCAACGCAGGGTGAAGAGCGCCGTCAGCAGCATCTCGGCGGTGAGCACCTGCATCAGGCCGTAAAAACCGCTGACAGGGTCCTGATAGACGCGGGTCTGCAGCATCAGCGGGATGATCAGCATCCCGAGGCGGGCAGTCCGCAGCGGCAGTCCGAATTCGAGCAGGGTTTTGCGGAAGACGAGCTGATTCACGAGGATCAGCAGGATGATGAACGCCTTATAAACGGCGGGATCGTCGATGTAAAAGAAGAAATAATAATAGAAGGAGAGGACGTTCACGCGGCCGAGGCGCAGATACGAGCGCATGAATTCCAGCACGTGGCTCAGGGTCGAGACGGAGTCATTCCGTTCGGCGAGGTAACTCGTGGAGTTGACCGCGTCATCCCAATAATATCCGCTCGGCACCAGCATCGCGAGGCACGCCGCCGTCAGCAGCAGGATGATGAGCTCCACGCCGTACTTTTTCAGGAAGCTTCCGCCCGCGTTTTCCTCGGGAACGGCGTCTTCCTTAAAGAAAAGCAGGATCACGCCCGCGAGTCCGACGACCCACAGCACCCAGCTGAAAGTGCCGCCGATGACATTCCCGAGAATCGGCAGCCGCGCCGCGATCCGCGCGGGCAGACATCCCAACGCGCCGATGCAGATCATCGCCGCCGGGAGAAGGTATTTGCGTCCCTGTTTTTCCATAGTGTTCCTCTAATAAGCCAAAATGCCGACGCTGTCGAAGTCAACCGCTTCGGCCTCTTCCAGTTTGTAAAGCCGGCCGTGGACGGTCTCATTCAGGAGGCGCGCCTCGGACAGCGGGATGGTCTTCGTCTCGCCGGATTTCGTGCGGTAGATGAGCTGCCGTCCGTTGAGGTTCTCGCCGCTGACGAAGAAGCGCAGGTCGGTCACCAGCACCGTATCGAAGCAGTCATCCTCGAAATTCATCACCGCCTGACGGATCCGTCCGTATTTGGCGAACCCGCCCGAGGCGTCGGCGTCATAATCAACAATATTCGTGGCCCGCGGGGCGATCCAGGTCTCCTCGGAGACCGCGCGGCGTTCATTGATGTAATCCGCGGTGCTCTCCGCGTTGACCTCGCGGCGGGCGTTGAGGCTGTAGAAATTCGACTGCAGCGGCTCCAGCTGCCAGCCGTGTTCCCAAAGGGAGAAGCCGCGGTCGGAGAGGATCAACTCCCCTTCCGCGGGTTCGGCGTCCGGGATGCCCGCCTGCAGCGCGTATTCGCCCGCCTGCCGGGGATACGCGAAGATATCGCAGAGGTCTTCGGAGATGCCGCGGTTGTCCTGCATACCGACCAACAGGAAGGCGCAGGCACCGGCGGTGATGACCGTACGCAGCACGCCGCTGCCGGTCTTGCGGATCAGTCCCGCCGCGAGTTCATACAGGATCAGCGCGGCGCCGAAATAGGAGAAGTAGACCGGGATATAAGCGAGCCCGGGAACCAATTCGTTTTGGTATTTCGCGCTCAGGGAGATGACCAGCCCCGGCAGCAGCCACAGCAGCAGCCCGAAGCACAGCGCCATCCAAGAGAAGCGCGGTTTCTCGTCCGAACCGCCGCGCAGGACGATGCCCAGCGCGCAGACGGCGATGAGATCCTGCCAGCCGATTCCGCGGATGAACTCCGTCAGCGAGGTGTTGAACAGCTCGTTCCACGGCACAAGCTTCCCGAACAGACCGGCGTCATACCCGGCGAGGCGGTAACTCAGCGGGAAAGCGGCGGTGACCTGATTCACGAAAGTGCGCAGGATGGTGGGAATATCCAAGCCGAAGGTCGTGCCGGCGTAAGCGGTGTCGGCGGTGATATTCTTCGCCCGCAGGAACATGGAGAGCGCGAAAAGGAAGACCGCGGCGAGGATGTGCGGGATACAATCGCGGACCGCCTTCCAAAAATTCTTCCGTTCCGCGAGCGCGAGCAGGAGGAAGAGCGCCGTCAGCGGGAAGAACATTTCATAAGACATCAGCCCGATGACGAAGAAAAGCAAACTCAGCATCCGCCGCCCGTTCCGTCCGCCGTGGAGATACTTCACGAAGAAGAGCAGCGCGAGCGACAATTCCAGGAACATGACCTGCATCAGGCCGTAGTAGCTGTTCAGCGGGTCGTGATAGAGCCGCAGCTGGAAGCACAGGCAGACGGCCGCCGTCCCGCCGAGGGCAAGGCGTTCGTCGGCCTGCCATTCGTCGAGGAAGCGGTAGAAAAGGAACGCGTCCAGCAGCGTCAGGAGCAGGAGGAAGAGTTTATACACGAAAGCGTTCGGGAAGAAGTAGAAGACCGGATAATGGAACGTCGCGAAGGGATTCAGCCGTCCGACCTTGGCGTAGTCCACGATTTCGGCCCAAACCTTGGCGAAGACGGACTCCCCGCGCAGGCGCATCGTCTGCGCCTCAACCGAGAAGAAGGCGTCGTCCCAATTGAAGCTGCCGGTCAGCACCGGCTGCAGCACGAGGAACGCGAGCAGCAGAAGCAGGGCAAGGCGGGCCGTCTTCCCCTTCGGCAGGGATTCCGCCAGCTTCGGGAAGAGCGCCCCGAGCCACAGAGCGATCCCGGCGCCGAGCATTGCCAGACCGAACGGCATCCACCGGTCGAGTGCCTTGACCACGGCGGAGTCCGCGGAGCGGTAGGCGAGGATCATCCGCGCGGTGAACCAAAGCACGCCGAGGGACAGCAATACGCTGCCGATGACGGTGCGCTTCGTGAAGGGGCGCAGGCAAAAGCCGACCGCGAGCAGCAATGCCGTCCCGAGCAGGATGAACGCCGCCTGTTTATAAGGGCCGATCACCACCGGCACGCTGACGCCGTACCCTTGCAGGACGGTCCACGCCAGCCCGGCGATGCCAAGGAATAGGAAAGCGGCCGCGGCCGCGCAAATTGACTTGCGTTGAATTTTCATGCTTCTCCGAAAAGCAGCGCGGCGAGGTCGGCGACTTCATTGCAGAAGTAATCCG
>CAVCBG010000167.1:0-4122 GCA_963600285.1 Anaerovoracaceae bacterium | reverse complement strand
ATGAAAAAATTCTCTGTACTGCTGCTGATCGCCGCCGCGCTGCTGTGCCTGTGCGGCTGTTCCAAGAAAGATACCGCCTCCGAAGCCGTGAAGCCGGTCGAGGAGTTCTATAACGCCATCGTCACCCAGGACCGCGACAAGGTGAGCTCCATCGCCTGCGCCGACTGGGAAAAGGACGCGCTGCGTGAAGTCGACGCCTTCATGGGCGTCAAGTCCGAGTTGAAGGACTTCAGCTGCACGGTTGCCGAGGAAGGCGAAGACTCCGCCGTGGTGACCTGCACGGGCTCAATTGCCGCCTCCTACGGCGCGGAAGTCACCGACTTCGCCATCGAGGGACGTTCCCACAAGGTGGTGAAAGAATCGGGCGAATGGCGCGTCTGCGGCTACTGATTCAATGAAATCCGTCTTCAATAAAGAGACACTCACCGCGCTGCTGCTGGCGCTGCTGGTCATCGGCTTGATCATCATGACGACCGACAGCGCGCCGCAGTGGATCTATCAGGGGTTCTGATGGGTCTGCGGGATATCTTCATCCTCGCGGGGATCCTGATCCTCCTGCGGGTGATCCCCAACCGCCGCGTACGGCATTACGCGCTGCTTGTCTGCGGCGCGGTTTTTGTTTTCACCTTCCAGCCGACGCTCCCCATCCGCGAAGCCGACTTCATGCTCCCGCTGCTGACGGTCGGGATCACGGTCATCGTCTACGCCTCCTTCACGGAGCGGGACGCCCTCACATCCAAAGACAATCTCATTGACGCGGCCGTCATCTTCGGCACGCTCATCCTGCTCTGCCTGACCCGCTTTACGGACTGGGACACCCTGCTGACGGCATCCCGCCCGCCCATGCTGCGGAAAACGCTGCCCGCGGTTCTCATACTCGCCGCGCTGGCCTGCCTGGCCGGCGCGAAGAACACCACCCCGCGGAAGCATCTCCTCGGCGGGCTGACGGTCCTCATTCTCGCGATCCTAATCGTTCTCAAGACCCCCGCCCTTTCGCTTCTCGGCAGCCGGCTGCTCCGCTCCGTCAACGGACAGTCCGCGGAGAACGCGCTCAGCAGCGACCTGCGCTGGTTCGGCTTCTCGTATATCGCCTTCCGTCTGCTCTCGGCGCTGATTGACGCGCGCAAGGGGCGGAAGATCACCGCCGGCCTCGGCGCTTTCTTCATCTATGTATGCTTCCCGCCGGCGCTCTCCGCGGGCCCGATCGACCGCTGGGACCGCTTCACGAAGGAATACGCCGCCGGGCCGAAGAACGCCATCGGCGATGACCTCCGCGAAGGGCTGCTGCTGATCGCCCACGGCCTTTTCTATAAATTCATCCTCGCCGACGCGCTGGCGCTCTGCGCCCTCTCCGCCACGAACGCCGGGCAGTTCATCCATACCGGCTGGGCCTGGGCGGCGCTCTTCGCTTACGCGCTGCAGATTTATTTCGACTTCTGCGGTTATTCGGAGATCGCTGTCGGCTTGGGACGCTTCATCGGCATCACCCTGCCGAAGAACTTCGACCGGCCGTACCTCAAACCCGACCTCACCAAATTCTGGAGCAGCTGGCACATCACCCTGACGCAATGGATCCGCGCCTACGTCTTCAATCCGCTGACGAGGGCGCTGCGTGCCAATCGTGAACATCCGCTGCCGCAGTGGCTCATCGTGCTGATCACCCAGCTGGTGACCATGCTTCTCATTGGGCTGTGGCACGGCGTCAGCATTAACTTCGTCATTTGGGGACTGTGGCACGGGATCGGCCTCTTCGTTCATCAGCTGTGGTCGCGCAAGACCGGCGCCAAGCTGCGTGAATGCACGCCCGCCGTTCAGAAGATCTGGACTGTCGTCGGCACCTGCCTGACCGTCCTTTACGTCACCCTCGGCTGGGTCTGGTTCGTCACGCCGGACTTCAACACCGCGCTGGCATTTTTCGGGAGGCTGTTCGCGTGAAAAAACTGCTTTCGCTCCTCTTGAAGACGCTCGTCATTCTCGCCGCGCTGCTCGGCCTCTACTTCGCCGTCCAGCCGCTGACCGGATTGAACCGGGTCTCGCTCTATAACGTCCTCTTCCCCGGACGCGAACGCCTGCCCTTCGGCGAAAGCCCGGACACGGCGTACAACTTCTCCATTGACAGCCTCGACGCCATGTTCGCCTCGCATAAGATCAACGCCGCCGGGGAGAAATCCGCGGACAAACTGCGCGTCGTGCTCATCGGCGACTCCTCCGCCTGGGGGACGCTGCTCCGCCCCGAAGAGACGCTGTGCGGACAGCTCGACGGCGCGTCCCTCGCGGACGGCCGCGTCATTGAATGTTACAACCTGGCCTATCCGACCCTGTCCCTCTCAAAAGACCTGCTGCTGCTCAACCGCGCTCTCGAATACGACCCCGACCTCATCCTCTGGTCCATGACGATGGAGTCCTTCCCGAAGGACAAAGAGGAGAGCAACGCCCTCGTTCAGGCGAACCTCGCCGAGTATGAATCCATCACCGGCGGCGAAGCCGTTGATTCACCGCGGGAATCCCTGTGGGAGCAGCGGCGCGAATTGGCGGATTGGCTCCGCCTGCAGCTGTACGGCGTGATGTGGTCCGCGACCGGCATTGACCAGGACTATCCGGATGAGTACACCGCGCCGCGCACGGATTTGGACGCCGACAACACCTACCACGGCGTCGAGGGTCCGCTGCCGGATGAGATGCTGAATTGGGAGCTGCTGGAGAAAGGCCTCGCCATGGCGGGCGATACGCCGGTGGTTGTGATTAATGAACCAATGCTCATCAGTAGTGGCGAAAATTCAAAAATTCGGTATAATTACTACTATCCCCGCGAAGCGTATGACGCGTGGCACGAAGCCCTGATCACACGCATAGCGGAGAACGGCGGTGACCTTCTCGACCTCATGGATCTTCTTGAAGCCGAGCGGTTCACCAACAGCGCGATCCACTACGACGCCGAAGGCGCCGGGCGTATCGCGACGGAAACGATTGAACATATCGAGTCTTTAATTCAAAATGGACAGTTATAGGCGCATCCGCCTGTTTTTCTCTCTCATTCTTATAAGCCTGCTGCTCTGCGGCACGGTTTCCGCGCAGTCCGAACTGGGCCCGGAGTCGTACGGCAGAACCTGGCAGAACCTCCCTGTCATCCCCGAGATCGGCGAACACGCCCGTGAGATCCTTGAGAAAGGCATCCTCGCGGGGAACGATCCGCACGCCTTCTCAAAAGTCGGGGACTGCGACACCTCCACCACCTGGTATCTTTCCGATTACGACAACGACCAAGTCTATTACGACCTGGGCAATTATGAATCCCTGCGTCCGGTCATCAATTACTACGCCGGCTCCTTCGGGCGCACCAGCCTGGTCGCCAAGCCGGGCTTTTCCGCCGCGTCCGTGCTCTCCACTTTCTGGACGGATTACTCCGTCTGCGAGGCGGGCGAGCTGCCGTTGGAATGCGAATTCCGCATCCACAACCCCGCGGTGGTGCTGATCTCCCTCGGGACCAACGACGGATACAATCCGCCGGTGTTCAAGGACAACCTCCGCGCCATCATCGACATCTGCCTTGAGCAGAACCGCCTGCCGATCCTGATGCTGAAGGCGGACAACGTCGAAGGCAACTATTCCATCAATCAGGACATCGCCGACCTGGCCGCCGAATACGACCTGCCGGTGTGGAATTTCTGGGCTGCCGTCCAGCATCTGCAGAATCACGGCCTGCAGGAAGACGGCATCCACCTCACTTATTACAGCAATTACTTCTCCGACTCCCGCGTGTGGGAGACTGCCTGGGCGTACCGCAATCTCACCGCGCTCCAGGTTCTCGAGAAGCTGCAAATCGCCACCGAAGAATTATCGGTAACTGAATAAAAGGAAAAATATATAAATATCATGGACGATGTCATAGACCTATTGGCCGAAAAAATCACCAAGAATCTGCTGAATGATCCGAAAATGAAGCTCGACCCGCAGGAACCGTTGATCAGCACCGGCCTGCTGGACTCCTTCAACCTTGTCGACCTCGCGCTGATCGTGGAAGAAAACTTCGGCGTCCGAATTGAGGACTACGAGCTGAATGCCGAAACCTTCGACACCCTCGAGCAGCTCGCGGAGTTGATTGAGAGAAGGAAGTAGTATACA
>CAVCBG010000166.1:0-4133 GCA_963600285.1 Anaerovoracaceae bacterium | reverse complement strand
GTCCGGCTCGGAGACGTAAACTTCATGCACCGGGTAGCTCACGCGGTCGAGCAGGTAGAGCAGGGCGGTCTCCTCGTTCGTGACGATGGTGCCGTCCGCGGGGATATTCGCCTCGATCCAGTCCACGGTCTCGGAGCTCTGCCACGCGGCGGAGTTGTAGCCGAGGCCGTCAATGGCGTTCTGCCGGGCAATGCGGACCCCGCGCAGGCCGCTGAAGCCGACGAACGCGGCGGTCAGCAGCAGCAAAACGGCGCGGAGCTTCTTCGCGCGCACCTCGCCGACGAGCAGGATGGCCGCCCACATCTCGGCGACGTACACCGGCAGCATCATCCGCGTGTTGATGGTGATCGGCGGGTAGGTGTTCAGCGATACGTAGAGGATGAGGAGGTCGTAGCCCAGGGAGAAGACGGAGAGCGTCATCAGCATCAGGCGGACGGGGCTCTTCTCTCCCTTGCGGATCAGGCAGCCGACGAAGAGGACCGCCGGGAAGACCAGGCAGACGGCGGCGATGCCGTTCAGAATGAAGGACGGCAGCCGTTCGACCATGGAATCCGGCAGCGCCCACAATTGCAAGACTTTCAGGAACTTCGGCACGAACGCCGCCCAGAGCGCCGCGGTCTGCCCTTCGAGCATGGAGCGGGAGGCGACGGTATCGGTCAGGCGGTAGTCGATCACGAGCCAAACGATCATGGGGATGACGGTGACGATGCCGTAGAGCAGGGCGTCAACGAAACGGCGGGCAAAGGATTCCTTGCGGAAGAAGAAGATCATCAGGCACGCGGCGGCAATGAAAGCCGCGGCGGCGTAGCGGGTCAGGAATGACAGACCCAGCAGCACCGCGGAGACCCAGAAGCCGGCGTTTCTTCCTTTTTCGAAGGAGTTCATCAAGAGAATCAGGCCGAGGAAGCCGAGCAGCGTGGAGAGCGGTTCGGACATGGCCCAGGAATAGGCGGGGATGAGGATCGGCGACCCGGCGAGGAGCAGCCCGACGAGCGCGCCGGGGAGGATGTCCTTGGTGTGCCGCAGGGTCCAGTGAGAGACCGCGAAGACCAATCCGCCGTGGCAGAGGAGATTGAGAATGAGCGCCGTGAGGCTGAGGTCCGCGCCGAAGAGGGCGAAGAGCGACAGCACCAGCGGATAGAACGGCGGGAAGTACGGGATCAGGCGGAACGAGCCGTCCGCGCTGATCAGGCCGAGCCCCTTCCCGGCGGCGAAGTTCCGCGCCGAGGTGAGGTAGATCGTGGCGTCGCCTCCGATCCCCGCGCCGCGCTTCATGGAGACGCCGAGGATGATCATCCCGATCACGGCGCAGCCGGCCGCGATGACGGTCGGCAGCGTGTTTTTATTCTCATTCCGCTTTTCCATAAGTTATTCACTCTCCGCGTATTGCCAGATGTCGACCCCGTCGAAGGAGCCTTTGAGGACGAGCCCCTGCTCCTCCGCGGCGGCAGCGATCTCATCCATGCTGCCCCACGGGATCGTCCCTTCGGCGATGGCTTTCTCGGTCTCGTCCCGCTCCACGAGGAAGAAGGAGACGTCGAGGTCCTTCGCGAGGGAGACGGACTCCGCCGAAGGCCAGCCGTTCATCACGTCTTTGATGGCTTTGTATTGATCCGTCGGGAAGGCATTGAAGAAGCCGCCGATGAAGGGCTTTTCCTGATAAAGCGAGTAGTAGGTGCCCGCTTGGTCGTCATTCAGATAAAACGGATAGCGCATCACGGACCCCGTCTCCGGCTGTTGGGCGACCCAGAGGTCCGCCTCCCGCGGCCCGACTTCGGCGAAGTTCGTCACGGCTTTCGGGAAGAAGTCGAAGACCACCAGCGCGCAGGCGGCGATTGTCATCCATACGCGGCGCTTCCCTTCCGCGATCTTGCCGCAGACCGCGTACCCGGCTCCCGCGGCGATGAGGAGTTCGGCGAAGATGCCGAAGCGCATCATGGCGCGGAGCTTGGCGAAGAAGGGGAAGTATTTGAAGAAGAAGTAGCCCGGCAGCAGGATCGGCAGGGTCGTCCGCCCGAGCTTCTCCGCAAGGAACGACGGCAGCGTCAACTCGACCGGGGCGGCGTTCCAGTGCAGGTCGGTGCCCATGGAGAGCACGACGGCGATGACGATCCCCGTGAGGAACATGCGCCGTTCCCAGCGGATGTCCTTGCGCCGGATCATGGCGAAGATGAAGAGCGCGAGCGCGATCATGCCGACGTAGAGCGTGGCCTCGATCCAGATGCTGCGGTCGAAGTGTTCGCCGACCCAATTGCCGAAGAGGAAGTGCGTCGTGCTCGGCAGCAGGTAATCCGTCAGCCCGGCGGAGTACATCCGCACGGAACCCCAGTCGCGGTCGGGCATGCCGCCTTCACCGTTGAGGCGCAGGAACGGCAGCTCCGCCAGGATCAGCAGCGGCAGGGAATACAGAATGAACGCCGCGCAGCTCCGCCAGAAGGCGGGGTCCTTCAGCTTCTCGCGGTGATGGACGAACACCATCCACACCGCCTGGAAGCCCGCGACGATGACCATCATGAAGAAATAGTACTGCGAAGTCAGCGCCGTCAGTCCCAAGCCGATGGCGGACTTCAGCGCGGCCTTGCGGCGGACCTCCCCGGTTCCCGGACGCATGAGGTCGAACCAGCCCCAGAAGAAGAGCGGGATCCACTGCGTGCCGGACAGGTTGAGGTGTCCGATGAGGAAATGCGCCTGACGGTAAGGCAGGCAGGCGAAGATCGTCCCCGAAAGGATGCCCGCCGCCCGCGAGCCGGTCATGTGCTTCACCCAGGCGTATGTGATCCACCCGGAGAGCACGAAGCTCACGAGCATGGTCATGTTGTAGGCGAAGACTTCGCTGCCGATGAAGGTGAAGATCTGGGCGATGGCGAGCTGCGCCGGGGTCATCTCGGTGCGGGCCATGTCCCAGCCTTCGGGGTAGTTCAGGAACCAGACGTCGGTCGGGTCGACGTGCAGGGTGAAGAGGGCCTTTTTGACCCAGCCGATCATCCAAATGAAATAGATGTTGTCGCCGATCTCGCCCGCGATCTCATTCGCCGAACGGGCGATCAGCGGACGCGTGAAGACGACGGCCAGGAGGATGAACCACAGCCAGACGAGCAGCCCTTGAAGGCGGGACTTCGTCTTATCGTTCACTTCTCCTCCGCGTAGGGGAGCATCCGCTTCTCGGCCCAGGAACGGCGGACGAGGTCCACCATCCGCTGCGCGGCGATGCCGTCATCCAGCGTACAGGACGGCGCGGCCGTCCCGGCGGTGACTTCGATGAAGCGCTGCATTTCGCCGATGAAGAGCTGATTCCGTTCGAATCCGCCCGCCGGCAGGTACTCTTCCACGGTACCGTCCGCGGCGGTGAGGACGACCTTGGAGTCGTCGTTCGTCCACTTCAGACAGCCTTCCGAGCCGATGACTTCGAGCTGATTGCGGACGGGGCGGCAGTAATAATCAAGATGAATGGAGCCGGTCATGCCGTTCTTCATGGTCATGCCGATCTCGGCAATGTCATCCACCTCGAGCTCAAGCTCGCTGATCTTGCCGTTCATGCCCCAGATCAAGTCGGGATCGCCGAAGAGGTAGCGGACGTAATCCAGCGGATGCGAAAGCGTCAGCAGGACGCCGCCGCCGAGGTCCTTGCGGGCGCTGTAGCTTTTGCGGTAGTCTTCCCACGGATGCCAGCCGGGGAGGTATTCGCCCCATTCCGCGCGGAATGAGAGCGGCCGCCCGATCCGCCCCGTGTCGATGAGTTCGCGCAGGGTGGCGAAACCCGGGTGGAAGCGGAATTGGAACCCCATCTGCATGCGGCCGCCGTTCTTCGTGAGGGCTTGGCGCAGTTCGGGGAGGCGGTCCATGGAATCCGTGACCGGCTTCTCCATGAACACCGCGCAGCCCGCTTCCGCGGCGGGGATTGCTGTGTCGAGGTGGAGGGCGGTCGGATTCGCGATGACGACGCCGTCCGGATGATGGGCGAGCGCGTCGGTGATGTTCGTTTCGACGGGGATGTCTTTGATCTCATCCTCGGGGAGGGTGCTTTTATGCGAACGGAGCAGGACGATGTCATTCTGTCCGAGAGAAATCAGATTGCGTAAATGTCGGCGTCCGATGGACCCGAATCCGGCGATGAGGAATTTCATAGTGGTAGT
>CAVCBG010000165.1:0-4166 GCA_963600285.1 Anaerovoracaceae bacterium | reverse complement strand
CCCTTGTTTTTGTGTTAAAATGGGTGTATTGGTAAAAAAAACCGAAAGAGGATTCAAATGCCGAAATATATTTTCGTAACCGGCGGTGTTATTTCCGGGATTGGTAAAGGTATCACAGCTGCTTCCCTTGGGCGTCTGCTCAAAGCCCGCGGACTCAAAGTCGCGGCCCAGAAACTCGACCCCTATATCAATGTCGACCCCGGCACCATGAGCCCGTTCCAGCACGGCGAAGTCTTCGTCACCGATGACGGCTGCGAGACCGACCTCGACCTTGGGCATTATGAACGGTTCATTGATGAGAACCTGAACAAGTTCTCCAACCTCACCTCCGGTAAGGTGTACTGGAATGTTCTGCATAAAGAACGCGCCGGCGAATACCTCGGCGAGACCGTTCAGGTCATTCCGCACATCACCAACGAAATCAAATCCTTCATCTACAACGTCGGCACGAAGACCAACGCCGACATCGTCATCACCGAAGTCGGCGGCACCGTGGGCGATATCGAAAGCCAGCCGTTCCTCGAAGCCATCCGCCAGGTCTCCCTGGAAGTCGGCCCCGAGAACTGCCTCTTCATCCACGTCACCCTCGTCCCCTACATCGTCAGCTCCGGCGAGTATAAGACCAAGCCGACGCAGCACTCCGTCAAGGAACTGCAGTCCCTCGGCATCAACCCGAACATCATCGTCTTCCGCACCGACGAGCACGTTGACGAATCCATCATCCGCAAAATCTCGCTGTTCTGCAATGTCAAGCCGGACTGCGTTATTGAAAACCTGACCGTCCCGACGCTTTACGAAGCCCCGATCGAGCTTGAGCGCCGCGGACTCTCCGCCATCGTCTGCCGCGAACTCGGCCTGGACCTCCCCGAACCGGATCTCCGCGAATGGCGCGAGATGCTCACCCGCCAGCACAACTGCTCCCGCACCGTGCGCATCGGCCTCGTCGGCAAATACGTCAAGCTGCACGACGCCTATCTCTCCGTCGCGGAAGCCCTGAAGCACGCGGGCATCGCCAACGACGCCGTGGTTGAGATCAAATGGATCAACTCCGAAGATATCAATGAGAGCAACGTCACCGCCATCCTCGGCGACTGCGACGGCATCATCGTCCCCGGCGGTTTCGGCGGACGCGGCATCGAAGGCATGGTCCTCGCGGCGAAGTACTGCCGTGAGAACGACGTCCCCTATTTCGGCATCTGCCTCGGTATGCAGATCTCCTGCATCGAGTTCCTGCGCGACGTCTGCAACCGTCCTCAGGCGAATTCCTACGAATTCGACGAGGAGACCCCGGATCCCGTCATCGCCTTCATGCCCGATCAGAATAACGAGATCGACAAGGGCGGCACCATGCGCCTCGGCTCTTATCCGTGCATGGTCGTCCCCGGCACGAAGCTGGCCGAAGCCTACGAGACGAATCTCATCGCCGAGCGACACCGACACCGCTATGAATTCAACAATGATTACCGCGACCTGATCAATGAGAACGGCATGGTCATCAGCGGCATGTCCCCGGACGGACACATTGTGGAAACCACCGAGATCCCGGCCAACCGCTGGCACGTCGGCGTCCAGTTCCATCCGGAGTTCAAGAGCCGCCCGAACCGCGCCCATCCTCTTTTCAAGGCTTTCATCAAAGCCGCGCTTGAGAAATAAATCAAGCATCAATATCAACCACAATCATTACAGTGTGCGGTATCCGTACACTGTTTTTTTTGAAAGGATCTTATGAACCACGATCTTACTGTCGGGAAACCCGAGAAAGTTTTGTTTCAATTCTGTCTGCCGCTCTTCGGCAGCGTCATCTTTCAACAGCTTTACAACATCGCGGACAGCCTCGTCGCCGGGAAGTTCCTCGGTGAGGAAGCGCTCGCGGCTGTCGGCAACAGTTACGAGATCACATTAATTTTCATCGCCATCGCCTACGGCTGCAACATCGGCTGCTCGGTCATCGCCGCCCAGCTCTTCGGCGCGAAGAACTTCCGCGACCTGCGGACCGCGGTCACGACGACGTTCATCTCAACCGCCGTGCTGACGGCTGTCGTCATGGCGGCGGGGCTGCTGCTCTGCACTTCCATGCTGACATGGATCAAGACGCCGGAGAATATCTTCGCCGACTCGGTGCTGTACCTGCGCATCTACATCCTCAGCCTGCCCTTCGTCTTCTTCTATAACATCGCGACGGGCATCTTCGCCGCGCTCGGGGATTCCAAAACGCCGTTCATCTTCCTGGCGGTGTCCTCCGTCTCGAACGTCGGCATGGATATCCTCTTCGTCCAATCGTTCAAAATGGGCGTCGCCGGTGTGGGCTGGGCGACGTTTATCTGCCAGGGTGTGGCGTGCGTCTTGGCCTTGGCGGTCGTCTTCCGCCGCTTGGCCGATCTGCCCGCCGAGGCAGGCGAACCCGCGCCGGTCTTCTCCGGCAAGCTCCTGAAAGACATCGCGGCGGTCGCCGTTCCCGGCATGCTGCAGCAGAGCCTGATCTCCGTCGGGAACATCATCCTGCAGGGGACGATCAACCAGTACGGTTCGCACATCATCGCGGGGTACTCGGCTGCCATCAAGCTCAACAACATGATGGTCAACTCCATCATGGCCTTCTGCAACGGCGTCTCCAATTACTCCGGGCAGAACCTCGGCGCGGGGAAGTTCGAACGCATCCCCGAAGGCTTCAAGGCCGGCGTCAAACTTGCCTGGTGCCTGTGCATTCCGGTCACCCTGCTCTTCTTCTTCGGCGGCAAGATCTTCCTCGGCCTGTTCCTGAATGACCCCGCCGGCGAAGCCATGCACTGCGGCCTCATGTTCCTGCGCATCACCTCGCCGTTCTACATCGTCATGGCGCTGAAGCTGACCTCCGACGGCGTGCTCCGCGGTACGGGGATGATGAAGGAATTCCTGATCTCGACCTTCACGGATTTGATCCTCCGTGTCAGCCTGGCGATGATCCTCTCGTCCATGTTCGGCTGGGTCGGCATCTGGGCCGCCTGGCCGTTCGGCTGGTCCGGCGGCGCGGCCGTGTCGGTGTTCTTCTACCGCAAGGCCGGGTGGAAATCCATGAAGCAGATTGGTTATTAATAACGCCAAATTGTATGACAATTTACAGAGTGCATCACGGCGGAATTTTTGGCATAATTAAATCGGTTGTAAAACGAATTTAATTTAGAAAAAGGAAAACCACCATGAAGAAATCAATCATTGCTCTGTTGACCCTCTGCGTGCTGCTGTGCGTATGCGCTGCTGCCGCTGCCGCTGATACCCTCGTTGTCGCGGATGTCGTTGCCGGTGCTTTCGGCGACCGCTCCTTCTATGACAGCTCCAAGGAAGGCGTTGAACGCCTGGCTGCCGACAAGGGCGTTGAGATCATCGAGATCGAGTGCAACAACGAAAACCATGACATTCAGATCAAGAACGCCGCCGAAAAGGCTGACGTCGTCATCTGCGTCGGTTGGGAATTCTTCAATGTCGAAGAAATCGCCCTCGATTACCCGGATGTCAAATTCATCTGGATCGATAACGCCACCTCCGAACCCGTCGAGAACATTCTGAACATCACCTACGCTCAGAATGAAGGCTCCTTCCTGGCCGGCTACATTGCCGCCGCTATGTCCCAGTCCGGCGTCATCGGCGCTGTCGGCGGTGAAGACGTTGACACCATCAATGACTTCATTGTCGGTTACGAACAGGGCGCGAAGTACTACGGCGACGCCAACGGCAAAGACATCACCGTTGAAGTCAACTACTCCAACACCTACGATGACCCGGCTGTCGGTAAAGACTGCGCGATCGCTCTGAACGACAAGGGCGCCGACGTGATCTTCCAGATCGCTTCCGCCTGCGGTGACGGCGTCTTCGAAGCCGCTGCCGAGAGAGGCTTCTACGCCATCGGTGTTGACTCCGACCAGAAGTTCATCGCTCCGGACACCATCATCTGCTCCATGAAGAAGGAAGTCGGCAACTCCATTTACGACGCCGTCTCCAAGTTCCTCGATGGCGATGACTCCCTGCTCGGTACCACTTGGGTTGCCGATATGGCCACCGGTTTCGTCGGCATCGGCTACGGCGACGATGACGCTCCGCAGCAGATCTCCGATGACCTCAAGGCTGAAGTCTCCGACCTCGCCGAGAAGATCACTTCCGGTGAAATCGTCGTGGACTCCACCCGCAAATAA
>CAVCBG010000164.1:0-4181 GCA_963600285.1 Anaerovoracaceae bacterium | reverse complement strand
AAAAGAGCGGGCAAGGGGAATCGAACCCCTATTAGATGCTTGGGAAGCACCTGTTCTGCCATTGAACCATGCCCGCAATAACTTTCTGTATTATAACCGCTTTTCAGCAGTCTCAAACGAAATTCGTTATTTTTGCTTTTTGCGGGGCGCCACGCGCATTTTGTTCCGTCCCCACAGCGCGATGAGAATGATCAGCACCGAGGAAAACACCGCGATCCCGCCGGCAATCGTGAAGCCGTCCACCCACAGCTTCTCCGGGAAGAGGCGGATCAGGGAGTCGGTCTCCCAGAAAAGCCACGTCCCGCTGCTGAAGAAGATCGAATGGAACGTCGTGAAGAAGCTGTCGAACCCGGTCAAGATCAGCACGAGGATGACGCCCATCAATCCCAGCGAAAGCCCGCCGCCCCACAGCAGGGCGTTGCACAGTCCGGGGAGGGCGTCCACCTTATGGCAGGTCAGCCAAAGCGTACAGAGGACAAATATCACCATGATGAAAAGCGCCAGCCGGGCGTTCTTGAACACAATGCGGACGTCTTTCATATGCGAAAGCTCGCGTTCATTGAACAGCTGCGTGCCGTCCTTCATCTTCAGCGCGGCGAACTTCGCGTCGGCGGTCTCATCCGATTCAAAGGAGGTGATGTAATCCACGGACGCGTTGCCGTATTCGATCCGTTCCTCGAGGGTGAATCCGTACGGGTCGGCGGGGAAATCCGGCAGACGGTATTCGTGTTCCAGGAAGCTCTTGGTGAACACGATCAGAATGGCGTTCATCAGCAGAATATACGGCAGAATGACCGCGAGGATGGTGAAAAATATCCCCCGCGCTTGGAATTGTTTCTTCTCTTTTTTCGTGTCTTGACTCATCTTCTGTACCTCGTGCTTTGTACTCGCTCTATTGTAACCCATTTCGGAATAAATCACCTTGTAAACGGGAAAACGTCGGCTTAGATTATAATGTAAGAGGAAGAAAATATAAGGTAACAGCGGAAGGAAACACCGTGAAAAAGACAATTATCACAGTTGTAGGAAAAGATACCGTCGGCATTATCGCGCGGCTTTGCGGGTATCTCGCGGAAAACCAAATTAATATCGAGGACATCTCCCAGACGATCGTCAAGGGATATTTCAACATGATGATGATCACCGACACCTCCAAGTGTCCGAAACCGTCCGCGGAAATCGCCGAGGAGCTGAAGCAGGTCGGCGAGGAAATCGGCGTCATCGTCAACTGTCAGCACGAAGACATCTTCAACATGATGCACCGAATTTAGAGGTTCCGGCATGATCAATATTCATGAAGTGCGCGAAACCAACGAAATGATCCGGAATGAGAATCTGGACGTCCGCACGATCACCATGGGCATCAGCCTTCTGGACTGCGCGGACGCGGACCTCGACCGGGTCAACGCGAAGATTTACGAAAAGATCACCCGCATGGCGGAAAATCTCGTCAGCACGGGGAAAGACATCGAAGCCGAATACGGCATTCCCATTGTAAACAAACGCATCTCCGTCACGCCGATCGCTCTGGTCGGCGCTTCCGCGTGCAAGTCGCCGGAGGATTTCGTGACGCTCGCGAAAACCCTCGACCGCGCGGCGAAAACCGTCGGCGTGAACTTCATCGGCGGGTACTCTGCCTTGGTCGCGAAGGGGATGACCACCGCGGACGAACTGCTCATCCGCTCCATCCCGCAGGCTTTGGCGGAGACGGACTTCGTCTGCAGCTCCGTGAATCTCGGCTCCACCAAGACCGGCATCAATATGGACGCCGTCCGCCTGATGGGGCAGATCGTCAAGCAGACCGCAGAACGAACCGCGGACGCCGGCAGCATCGGCTGCGCGAAGCTGGTCGTGTTCTGCAACGCGCCGGATGACAATCCGTTCATGGCGGGCGCCTTCCACGGTGTTACCGAAGCGGACGCTGTCATCAACGTCGGCGTCTCCGGCCCGGGCGTGGTCAAGCACGCTCTCGAACAGGTCCGCGGGGAGAACTTCGAGGTCCTCTGCGAGACGATCAAGAAGACCGCGTTCAAGGTGACGCGCGTCGGGCAGCTGGTTGCCGGCGAAGCCTCCGCCCGACTGAATGTGCCCTTCGGCATCGTTGATCTTTCGCTCGCTCCGACGCCCGCTGTCGGCGATTCCGTGGCGGAGATCCTCGAGGAGATCGGTTTGGAATCCGTCGGCGCTCCGGGAACGACCGCGGCGTTGGCATTGCTGAATGACCAGGTCAAGAAGGGCGGCGTGATGGCTTCGTCGTATGTCGGCGGTCTGAGCGGCGCGTTTATCCCTGTCAGCGAGGATCAAGGCATGATCGACGCCGTCAACCGCGGCGCGCTGACGATTGAGAAGCTCGAGGCGATGACCTGCGTCTGCTCGGTCGGTCTGGATATGATCGCCATTCCGGGGGACACCTCCGCGGCTACCATTTCCGGCATCATCGCGGATGAAATGGCCATCGGCATGGTCAACCAGAAGACGACCGCCGTCCGCCTGATCCCGGTCGCGGGCAAAGGCGTCGGCGACAGTGTTGAATTCGGCGGGCTGCTCGGATACGCTCCGATCATGCCGGTGAATCCGTACTCCTGCGAGGCGTTCATCAACCGCCGCGGCCGCATTCCCGCGCCGATCCACTCATTCAAAAATTAAATTTGATTGTATTTTGACAAAAATAATGTACAATCTACACCGTCCTGTAAGATATGTTTTATAGAAAGGGCCTCAAAAATCATGATTGACGAAACCAAATTGTTCGACACCAATACACAATTGATCAAATACAAGGTCTTGAGAGAAGTCGCCAGATTACGTTGGAAGGACGCTCCCGACTCCGAGCTGCTCAACGTCCCGGAAATCGTTTCTCCGGGCAAGAAAGCCACCCTGCGCTGCTGCGTTTACAAGGAACGCGCGGTCGCGGCGAAGCGTATTCGAATCGCGATGGAGCTTTACCATCGTCAAAGCAAAGAGTTCGCGCACGTCATCCGCTCCATTGATATCGCCTGCGATGAATGTCCGTCGGGCGGCTACCGCGTCACCGAAGTCTGCCGCGGGTGCTTGGCGCATCCCTGCGTAGGCGCTTGCAAACGCGGCGCGATCACTTATGAACTCGGTCACGGTTCCCGCATTGACAAATCCAAGTGCGTTGAATGCGGCGCCTGCGCGAAGGTCTGTCCGTTCGGCGCGATCGTCGCTCAGAAACGCCCGTGCCAGAACGCCTGCAAGGTCAAGGCGGTTACCATTGACGAAGAGAACGTCTCCCGCATTGACTACGCCAAGTGCACCGGCTGCGGCGCCTGCTCTTATCAGTGCCCGTTCGGCGCGATTACCGACAAGACCTATATCCTGGACGTCATCGACATGCTGAAAGAAAGAGCCGACGGCGGCACGAAGAAGCTCTACGCCGTTGTCGCCCCGGCGATCGCGTCGCAGTTCTCCTACGCGAAGATCGGCCAGATCGTGACCGCGATTCGTCAGCTCGGTTTTGACGGTGTCTTTGAAGCCGCTCTGGGCGCCGACATGGTTGCCCAGGAAGAAGGCAAGGAGCTCGCCAAGGACGGCTTCCTGATCAGCTCCTGCTGCCCGGCTTTCGTCCGCTTCGTGCGCAACAACTTCCCGAAGCTCGCGCCGCACATTTCCACCTGCCTGTCCCCGATGGCCCGCATCTCGAAATACATCAAGGAACACGAGGGCGATTGCCAAATCGTCTTCATCGGCCCATGCACCGCGAAGAAGGAAGAAATGCAGCTCGAAACCGTCAGCCCGTACGTTGACAGCGTCATCACCTTTGAAGAGCTTCAGGCGCTCATCGACAGCCGCGACCTGGATGTCCCCGCCATGGAAGAGACTCCGCTCGACGGCGCGTCCTACTTCGGCCGTATCTTCGCCCACTGCGGCGGCCTTGCCACTGCCGTGAAGGAAGTTCTGAAGGAAGAGAATATTGACTTCGACCTGAAGCCGATCTCCTGCGACGGCCTCGATGCCTGCCGTACCGCGCTGCTGAAATACCAAGCCGGCGTCCTCGATGTGAACTTCATCGAAGGCATGGCCTGCGAAGGCGGCTGCGTCGGCGGTTCCGGATGCCTCACCCACAACGCGCAGTCGGCGAAGCTGGTGGATAAATACGCCAAAGAGGGCGATTCCACCGTCAGCGAATCCGTCCTGCACCACATCGAAGAGGAATAATC
>CAVCBG010000163.1:0-4192 GCA_963600285.1 Anaerovoracaceae bacterium | reverse complement strand
TTCTGCTCAAGCAGGCTGTCGTGGTCGCCGCGCTCAATGATGTCGCCGTGCTCCAATACCATGATGGCGTTGGAATTGCGGACGGTCGACAGGCGGTGGGCGATGACGAAGACGGTGCGGTTCTGCATCAATTTATCCATACCGCGCTCAATCAGGGCCTCGGTGCGGGTATCAATGGAGCTCGTCGCTTCGTCCAGAATCAGGACCGGCGGGTCGTTGACAGCGGCGCGGGCAATGGCGATGAGCTGGCGCTGGCCTTGGCTCAGGTTCGCGCCGTCCGCGGTCAGGATCGTGTCATAGCCCTGCGGCAGGTGACGGATGAAGAAGTCGGCGTTGGCCAGCTTCGCGGCCTTGCGGACCATCTCGTCGGTCGCGTCCAGACGTCCGTAGCGGATGTTGTCCGCGACGGTGCCGGTGAAGAGGTGCGTATCCTGCAGCACCATCGTCAGCGAACGGCGCAGGTCGTCTTTCTTGATATCCTTGACGTTCAATCCGTCGTAAGTGATCTCGCCTTCCTGAACATCGTAGAAGCGGTTGATCAGGTTCGTGATCGTCGTCTTGCCGGCACCGGTGGAGCCGACGAAGGCGATCTTCTGACCCGGTTTGGCGTAGAGGCTGATGTTGTGGAGGACGACCTTGTCCGGGACGTAGCTGAAGGTCACGTCATGGAAGCGGACGTCGCCGCGGAGCTCTACCAGTTGGACGCTGCCGTCTTCCTGAGGAACACGCCAAGCCCAATGGCCGGTGCGCTCGGTGCTCTCGGTGATGGTGCCGTCTTCGGCAACATTCGCGCGGACCAGGGTGATCTTGCCGTCATCCACTTCGACGGGCTCATCCAGCAGGGCGAAGATACGTTCCGCGCCGGCGAGGGCGGTGAGGACGCTGTTGATCTGCTGGGACATCATCGAGATCGGCTGCGAGAAGGTGCGGGTGTACTGCAGGAACGTGGCAACGGTGCCGACGTCCGAAGCTCCGCCGATGACAAGGAACGCGCCGATGACAGCGAAGATCGCGTAGAAGATGTAGCTGAGGTTGCCCATGATCGGGAACAGGATGTTGGCGTAGGTGTTCGCGTTGCTGGCCGCGTAGAACAGGTCGGAGTTGATCTGATCGAACTCATCCTTGACCGCCGGTTCATGGTTGAAGACCTTGATGACCTTCGCGCCTTCGATCATCTCCTCGATGTAGCCGTTCGTGGTGGAGAGCTCGCGCTGCTGGCGGATGAAGAACTTCGAGGAGTTCCCGCCGACAACGCGGATGATGAAGAACATGGCGGCGATCCAGACAAGGACGACGAGCGTCATCTGCCAGCTCAGCACGATCATCATGATGAAGATGGACGTGACGGAGATCATGCCGTTGATCATCTGCGGGATGGACTGCGAGATCATTTCACGGAGAGTATCCGTATCATTCGTATAGAAGGACATGATCTCGCCGTGGGTGCGGGTATCGAAGTAGCGCAGCGGCAGGAGCTGCATGTGCTCGAACATCTCGACGCGGATGCGGTGCATGGTGCCGGTGCAGATGCGGACCATGAGCTGCTGGAGCGTCAGGTTGCTCAGAACGCCGACGATGTAGAAGCCGGCCATCTTGGCCATGTTGGCGATGAAGCCGCTCATGTCCGGGTTCTCCTGACCGATCAGCGGGACGATGTAATTATTGATCGCCGGGCGCAGGAAGTAAGTGCCCGCGACGGTGCAGATGGCGGAGAGAACCATGCAGATGCCGACGACGACCAGCTGCCATTTGTAATCGAGAAGATAGCCGAGGATGCGGACAGTCGTGCCGCGGGTGTCGCGCGGTTTCTCAATGCGTTTTCCGGCGCCGCGGCCGCCCTTCTGCTGCGTAGAGGATGCGTATTTGCGTTTCGTTTCGTCAGCCATTATTCCGCTCCTTTCTGCTGGGATTCATAAACTTCGCGGTAGATTTCATTGGTCTTCATCAATTCATCGTGCGTACCCACGCCGTTGATGCGGCCGTCATCCAGGACGATGATCTTGTCGGCGTCCATGACGGAGGTGATACGCTGGGCGATGATGATGGTGGTGATATCCTTGTGATTCTCACGCAGCGCCTTGCGGATCGCGCCTTCGGTGGCGGTGTCCACAGCGGAGGTGGAGTCGTCGAGGATCATGACTTTCGGGTTCTTCAGCAGGGCGCGGGCGATGCAGAGACGCTGTTTCTGACCGCCGGAGACGTTCGTACCGCCCTGGGAGAGTTCGGTGTCGTAGCCGTCCGGGAAGGACATGATGAAGTCATGCGCCTGCGCGGCTTTGCAGGCCTCGATGATCTGTTCGTCGGTCGCGTCCGGGTTGCCCCATTTCAGGTTCTCGCGGATGGTGCCCGTGAACAGGACGTTCTTCTGCAGCACAATGGCAACGGAGTCGCGCAGCGGGACCAGTTTGTAATCGCGGACGTCGTGCCCGCCGACTTTGACGGAGCCCTTCGTCACGTCATACAGACGCGGGATGAGCTGCACCAATGTCGACTTCGCGGAGCCGGTGCCGCCGATGATGCCGACGAGCTCGCCGGACTTGATGTCCAGGTTGATGTCCGTCAGGGTCATGTCGTCGTCGCTGTCGCGCTTGACATAGTTGAAGGAGACATGATCGAATTCGACGTCGCCGTTCTCGACCTTCAGGTTCGGGTCGGCGTTCTCATCCGTCAGGTCAAGCTTCTCGTGAAGGACCTCAAGGATGCGGTCCATGGAAGCCTGGGCGATGACGATGGTTACGAGGACCATGGAGATCATCATCATCTGGATGAGGATCTGCTGCGCGTAGTTGATGAAGGAGATCAATTCGCCGGTCGTCATATCGCCGACGATGATCATCTTTCCGCCGAACCAGAGCAGGCAGATGATGACGGTGTTGATGGTGAGCTGCATGATCGGGCCGTTGAGGCAGATGATGCGTTCCGCGCGGACGGAGGCATTCATGACCTCGGCGGAGGCGTCCTTCAGCTTCTCATCCTCGTAGTCGCGGCGGACGAAAGCCTTGACGACGCGGATGGCGATCAGGTTCTCCTGAATGGCGGCGTTCAGCACATCATATTTCTTGAACATCGCTTTGAAATGGCCGTGCGCCTTCGCGGAGAGGAAGCCGATGGCGAGGGCGAGGATCGGGATGGCGATGAGATACACCATTGCCAGGCGGGAGTTGATGCGGAAGGTCAGGAAGGTCGCGGCGATCATCATGATCGGGCCGCGGAACAGCTGACGGACCATCATCATGGTCGACTGCTGGACGAAGTTCATGTCCGTCGTCATACGGGTGATGAGGGACGGGGTGCTGAAGTGGTCGGTGTTCGCGAAGGAAAAGTCCTGGATCTTGTTGAAGAGCGCTTCACGCAGGTTCTTCGTCAAGCCGGTCGCGGCGTACGCGGCGAACTTGCCGGAGAGCGCGCCGAACAGCAGAGAGAGCAGGGCGGCGCCCACCATCAGACCGCCGATCTTCATGACGTAGGCGGAGTCTTTGTTCGTGATGCCGATGTCGATGATATCCGACATCAGGTAGGGGATCCAGATTTCAAGCAATACTTCCAAGACGACCGTGATCGGGGCCAGGATGGCGTATTTCTTGTATTGCTTGAAGTAGCTAAGGATTTCTTTAATATTCTTCAAGTTTATCCTCCTCTATACCGGCGGAGTCGGACTCCGCCAGCTTATTTTCAAGATTTTGGTTGATGCGTTCCGTGAACGCGGCGTATTGACGGATCTCTTCGTCCGAGAAGCCTTCAAACATCCCGGCGTAAACATTTTTGAACGAGTCGCTGAAGCCGGTGAGGACGGCTTCGCCTTCGGGGGTGATGTAGAGCTTGTTGCAGCGCATGTTCAGGCTGTTGACCTGTTTCTGCAGGAAGCCGGACTTCTGAAGCCGCTTCGTGGACGAAGCGATTGACGCGGACGAGACGCCGAGCTCCTCGGCAATGTCCGCCTGCGTGCATCCGGGGTTCCGACGGATGCAGTCCAGGACCGCCGGCTGCCCGGGGTAGAGCTTGAATGACACACTCTGCCGCTGGAAATACTTGCGGTGCAGCACGAAAAACCGGCCGATGGAACGGATGAATTTGCGTGATGTTTCTTGCATGGTTTGTACCTCTTCGATGATAAGCGGTTGATTTTCAACCGGTTAACAATCAATTGGTTATTATATTGAGGTTTCTGAAAATTGGATAAGAAAAAGTGACA
>CAVCBG010000162.1:0-4203 GCA_963600285.1 Anaerovoracaceae bacterium | reverse complement strand
GGGAGGTCGTCGAAGAACACGGTGTGCGCGGGGTCGAGGGCGTAGGTGTCGATCAGCAGCTTGTAAATCGCGGGATTCGGTTTGCGCATCTTGCAGCGGTACGAAATCACGGCGCCGTCGAAGTCGTGCAGGAAGATGTTATGCTCCTCCGCGTATTCAAAGCCGGTTTGCTGATAGTTGGAGAGGATATACGTCTTCGCGCCGGCGTCTTTGATGTCGTAAAATGTCGCGACGTTGTACGGCAGCGCGGTGCAGTGTTCCTTCCAATGATAATGGTAGGCGAGGATCTCTTTCTTCAGCATCGGTTCCTTCTCCAGCGCGCGGGCAAGGAACTCGTCGTCCGTGATAATATTCTCGTCCAGGTCCTGCCATTCGGGAGACTTCGGGAAGACCTCCTCCAGACGGTCGTAATACTTCTGATCAATGCCCAGCTCGAACATGAAACGGCGCGGGTTATAGTCAAACATGACGTTGCCGAGGTCGAACACGACCGCGGAGAGCGGCGTCTTATTCTCTTTCAGATAAAGCATTTCTCATCCTTTCAAAAACGAGCGGACCGCAATTTTTGTGATCCGCTCCGTTGTTTAATCTCTGAACTCCAGATATTTGGTAATGTCCTCGTTCTCCTCAACCTTCACCGCCAGCAGGCCGGCGTTTCTGCCCGCCTCGGCGTTCTTCGCCATGTCGTCGAAGTAAACCGTGCTGCCGGGGACGATCTCGGGGTAGAGCTCGAAGAGCTTCCGATAGATCGCGGGATCCGGCTTGGTGAGGTGGCATTGATATGAGACAACCTCGCCGTCGCGTTCATTGAGGACCGGCATCCGTTCGCGGAACCATTCGTAGCAATCCTCCATGAAGTTCGAGAGGATGTACGTCTTCAACCCGGCCGCCTTCAGCTTGCGGAACAGCGCCACGTTGGAGTCGATCTCCGGGCAGTAATCCACCCAGCCGCGGACGAAATTCTCGATCTGCGGACGGAACGACGGCTCCAGCGAACAGGCGTGGTCGATCACATCGTCAATCGTACACAGCCCGCGGTTGTAGTCGATCCATACCGGTGTCTCGACCACGGCCGCTTTGAAGCGGGGGAGGTCCTCTTCGCGGACGCCGAACGCCTTCATGGTCGCGTCGGCTTCATAGTGAAGCAGGACGCAGCCCACGTCGAACACGGCCGCGGTGAGGGGAACGTCGGATCCCTTGACGAAGACCCGCATTAATCAGCCTTCTCGAGGCGGGTGATGCCGCCCATCCACGGAGCGAGGCATTCCGGAACGAGGATCGAGCCATCCGGCTGCTGATAGGTTTCCAGGATGGAAATCATCGTGCGCGGCAGGCCGAGGCCGGAGCCGTTCAGGGTGTGCAGGAGGCGCGGCTTGCCGGTAGCGCTGTCACGGTAGCGGATCTGCGCGCGGCGGGCCTGGAAATCCCAGTCGTTGGAGACGGAGGAGACTTCGAGCCATTCCTTGCAGCCCGGGGCCCAAGCTTCGATGTCGTAGCAGATGCGGGCATTGAAGCCGAGGTCGCCGGAGCACTGAACGACGACGCGGTAGTTCAGACCCAGCTGCTTGCAGGTCTCCTCGGCGGCGTTGAGCATGCGCTCGTGCTCTTCCTTGGATTTCTCCGGCAGGCTGTAGCAGTACATTTCCACCTTGTCGAACTGGTGGCCGCGCTTGATGCCGCGGACGTCGCGGCCGGCGCTCATCTTCTCACGGCGGAAGCACGGCGTGTAAGCGGTGAAGCGCATCGGCAGCTTGGATTCATCAACGATCTCGCCCATGTAAAGGCCGGTGAGCGGAACTTCGGCGGTCGGGACCATCCAGAAGTCTTCTTCCGCGTCATGGTAAAGGTTCTCGGCGAACTTCGGCAGCTGGCCGGCGCCGTAGAGGATGTCGGATTTGACCATGAACGGCGTGTAGCGTTCCTCGTAACCCTGCTTGATGTGCAGGTCGAGCATGAAGGCGATGACAGCGCGCTGCAGGCGGGCGAGGGCGCCGTTCATGACATAGAAGCGGGTGCCCGTGATCTTGACGCCGCGGTCGAAGTCAAGCAGACCGAGGTCGGTGCACAGATCCCAATGCGGTTTGTCGCCGAAGTCATGCTGCAGCTCGGTGCCGCAGACCTTCACGACCTGGTTCTCCGCGTCGCTCACGCCGTACGGAACGAGTTCGTCGGGGATGTTCGGGATGTTGGCAAGCAGGTCCTTCAGCTCGGTTTCGGTGTCTTTATTGGCCTTGTCCAGCTCGGTGATGCGGTCGGAGACGCTCTTCATGGCCGCGATGCGGGCCTTGCGTTCCTCGGGGTCTTTGGTCTGGCCGATCTCCTTGGAAGCGGTGTTGCGCTGGGCCTTCAGGGTTTCGACTTCGGCGAGCTGTTCACGGCGGGCCTTGTCAAGTTCTACAACACGATCAACGCACTCGTCACTCATCTGACGGTCGCGCATGGATTTCTTCACGATTTCGGGATTCTCTCGAATAAATGCGATATCAAGCATAGTGTTTTCTCCTGCTTAGTCTAATGTGCTCTTGAATTATATAACAAAATGAACGCCGTGACCGTGGAGGAGTTACAGTCCTCACGGCCGGGAGATAACAAAAGCGCCCGTTTTTGGGACGGGCGCTTTGTAACGGCAAAATTACTGAGCGTTCTTGGCGTCAGCAAGCTTGTGCATCAGGCGGCTCTTATGGCGGGCGATGTTGTTCTTGTGAATGACACCCTTCTGGGCGGCTTTGTCAAGAGCTTTGATCGCGGCAGCGACGAGAACTTCAGCGTTTTCATCGCCGGCTTCAATCGCCTGGCGGGCGTTCTTCAGCGCGGAGCGGGTGATACCACGGACGTTGCGGTTGCGCAGTCTGTGTTCTTCATTCTGACGATTGCGCTTCTTCTGTGATTTGATGTTTGCCATTAAATTTCCTCCAAAGGTTCAACATAACAGTTTTTCGCGGGCAGGCCTTTTTATGACCTTTTGTTCGTCCGCTCGAAACTCTTGAGGGTATGTTTGGAACTTTAGAACAACAGAATTATGCCTTCATCTCCTCAAAATGTCAACCGTCATTCCGCGAAATTGTGAGTGCCTCGCGAAATTTACATCCCCTTTTATGAGCGAAGCTCGAATCTCATAAAAGGAGGCTTTTCTATGCCGAAAACTCAAAATCGTGTCTTGACAGTGCAGTTGGTGCACACTTTATACTATCCCGGAAACGGAGGTGTGAACCATGCAGTCAAGTGATGCCGCCAAGCTTCTTGGCATCAAAAAATCACACCTGCGCTACCTGCGCGAATCCGGATTGGTCACGCCGACGCCCGACGCGAACGGATATCTGCAATATTCCGACGAGGACATTCTGCGGCTGAAACGGCTGCTGGTCTGCCGCGAGGCCGGCGTCCCGATGGCCCTGCTCAAGCAGGTCCTCCGCGGACGGCTGACATTCAGGGACGCGCTGCTGGAGACGGAAGTCATGCTGGAAGACAGCGCCGCCGAGCTTCAGCGGACGATGGACTGCTGCGCCGCGCTCCTCAACAGCGGCTGCACTTTTGAGACGATCCCGGTCGACCCGGGGGATGAAGGAGAGAATTCATGAAAAAATGTAAGAACTGCGGTGCCTTGTTTACCGACGATGTCAGCTTCTGCTCCGAATGCGGAGAGTCCTTGGGCGGGAAAAGGGTCCCCGTCGAGAAGAAAAAACTCGGCTGCGGGCGGGTGTTCCTGATTTTTGTCGGCTTGATGATCCTCTTCCTCTTGGTGGTTGGGATCCTCAATAATATCGACAACGCCCGCGAATCCAAGGTCCGCGCGACCGAGACTTCCATCGCGAAAACGGAGGCCATGAGGATCACGGAGACCTGGATCGGTGAAGGACGGCCGACGCATACGCCCACAAACACGGCGACGATCACGCCCATCCCGACGAATACGCCGATTCCGACCAGCACCCCGGTTCCGACGAATACGCCGGTCCCGACGAACGCGCCGGCCGCGATACAGCCGAAGCAGGATACCGGGTCGGCTGTCGGGGTTGATCCCGACCTGAAGGCTTTTATGGACAGCTACGAGAGCTTCATGGATGAATACGTGGCGTTCATGCAGAGCTTCGATTCTTCGTCTTCAAGCCTGTCGGCGCTGACGAATTACGCTACAATGATGTCGAAGTACGCTGATTTCGCGGCGAAGGCTGGGGATTTGGATACGGATGCGATGTCCGCGGC
>CAVCBG010000161.1:0-4216 GCA_963600285.1 Anaerovoracaceae bacterium | reverse complement strand
ATGTACTTGCGGATATCGAGGGCGACCGCGATGACGATAACGAAGCCCTGGACAACGTAGTTGTAGTACGGGTTGACGCCGAGGAACTGGAGGATGATCTTCAGCAGTTCGAAGACGAGGACGCCGATGACAATACCGGAGATGGTACCGATACCGCCGGTGGTGGAGACGCCGCCGATGGTACAACCGGCGATCGCTTCAAGTTCGTAGCCGTTACCCATGGAAGCGGAGGCACCGCCGGACTTCGCGGCGAGCAGGTAGCCCGCGATGGCGTACAGGATGCCCGCGATGGTGTAGATGGAGGTCAGGGTCTTGGCGGTGTTGACACCGGAGACTTCGGCCGCGACTTCGTTACCGCCGATGGCGTACATGTACTTACCGTGGCAGGAGTGGTTGTAAATGTACCAGAACAGGACACCGAACAGGATTGCCACAATCAACAGGTATGGAATGTTGAAGCCCTTCGCGGAGCCGATACGGCCGGTGATGAGGCTGGTGTAGATCTTCTGGAAACCGCCGATCGGCTGAGCATCGGAGATCACAAGGCAGATACCGTAGATGACGGTCTGGGTACCCAGGGTGGCAATGAACGGAGGAACGTGCAGCTTGGTGATGATGAGGCCGTTGATCAAACCCCAGAGGGCGCCGAAGGCAACGACGATGATGAAGACCAGCCCGATGTTCATTTCAGGGACGGACTTCCAGAGGCGGCCGGTGTAGTCGCCGCGCTGGACAAGGATACCGGCTAAGCAGGCCGCGAAGCCTACCTGACGGCCGGCGGAAAGGTCGGTACCTTTGGTGATCAAAACGCCGGAAACGCCGAGCGCGATGATGAAACGGACCGCGGTGTTGCTGACGAGGTTGCTGAAGTTGCCCCAAGAGAAGAAGTTCTCCTTCATGATGCCGACAACGATAGAGGCGACGATAAGAATCGCGATGATCGGGTTGCCTTTAAGCCAAGTCAAAAACTTTGAGCCGAAGGACTTTTTAGTGTTCTCTTTTTCCATTTTTTATTTCTCCCTGATTACTCGAACTGAGCAGCGAGTGTCATAATGTTTTCCTGAGTGGCGTCTTTCCCGTCAATGAAGCCGGTGACGCGGCCGTCGCACATAACCATGATGCGGTCGGACATACCGATGAGTTCGCTCATTTCGGAAGAGATCATGATGATGCTCTTCCCCTGTTTCGCGAGGTCGGCGATAATGCAGTAGATTTCGTATTTCGCGCCGACATCAATACCGCGGGTCGGTTCATCCAGAATGAGGACGTCCGGGTTGTTGGCGAGCCAGCGGCCGACCAGAACTTTCTGCTGGTTACCGCCGGAGAGGGACTTGATCAAGGTCTTGGAAGAAGGCGTCTTGATCGCGAGCTTATCTTTGCTCTCCTGAACAACGGCGTCGACAACCTTTTCTCTGATCGCGTCGGTAGGCCGATATGTGTACTTCAACAGGGAGGCAATGCCGAGGTTGTCTTTCACGCTGAGGACACCCATAATACCGCTGCCGCGGCGGTCTTCCGTCAGCATGGCGACGCCGTTATCAATCGCGTCTTTCGGACGGTCGATTTTCAGTTCCTTGCCCTTGTAGAAGATTTGGCCCGCGCTGTGAGAGCGGATGCCGAAGAGGCCTTCCATCAGCTCGGTACGCTGAGCGCCGACCAGACCGCCGATGCCCAGAATTTCGCCTTCGCGGAGGTCAAAGGTGACGTGGCGGAAGGAACGCGGGTTGATGGAGGTGAAGTCTTTCACCTGGAAGACGACATCGCCCGGAACATTTTCGCGCTTCGGGTAAAGGTTCGTCAGTTCGCGGCCGACCATCTTCGTGATGATCATTTCGGTGGTGAGGTCCTTCGCTTCCCAAGTGCCGATGTAATGGCCGTCGCGCATGATGGTGACTTCGTCGGAAATGCGGAGAATTTCATCCATCTTGTGGGAAATGTAGACGATGGCTACGCCTTCAGCCTTCAGATCCTCAATAATGCGGAACAGGGCTTCCACTTCGTTTTCAGTCAGGGAGGAAGTCGGTTCATCAAGAATGAGGACTCGGCAGTTCGCGGAACAGGCTTTCGCGATTTCAACGCACTGCATCTGGGAAACGCTCAGGGAGCCGACTGTCGCCTTGGGGTCGAAGTTCATTCGGACTTTCTTGAGCAGTTTGGCGGTATCATCGTACATTTTCTTGTGGTCGACGCCATTGATGAAGCCCAAGTATTTCTTCATCGGGTAACGGCCGAGGAAAATGTTCTCACCGATCGTACGTGCGGGAATCGGTTGAAGTTCCTGGTGGACCATCGCGATACCCTTGTTCAGCGCATCCATAGGATCTTTAATTTCGACCGGCTGGCCGTCAATAAAGATCTGACCTTCATCCATTTTGTAAATGCCGAACATGCATTTCATCAGCGTTGATTTGCCGGCGCCGTTCTCGCCCATCAGAGCGTGAACCGTACCCGCGCGCAGACGAAGATTTGCATGGTCCAAAGCTTTTACGCCCGGGAAGGACTTGCATACATCTCTCATCTCAAGGAGATATTCTGACATGGATTGCTTTCTCCTCTCTTGGTTTTAAAATTTACAGCAATCTGGAATAGATTCCGATAAGTCTTAAAGCCGATTTTGTAAAAGTTTCTTCTGAAAACGGGTGGGCTTATTGAGGCCCACCCGTTTTATTCATTTTACGGGTCAATTGACCACGTGGTTACTTCCTTGAAAATTATTCAGCGAAGTATTCCGGGGTGATCTTTACATAGTCAACCCAGTAGTAGTTCTCGATGTCTTCGCCATGCAGAGCCTTGACGGTGACGTCGACAGCGGTGTGGGACTGGCCGATGTGGTCGTTGAGGACGGTACCGGTCATTTCGCCGTTCTTAACCATTTCCTGGCATTCTTCGAGGGCATCAACACCGACGAGGTAGATGTCTTCGTTGACCTTGCGGCCGGCAGCCTGGATAGCGGCGGCAGCGCCGAGGGCCATCGCGTCGTTGTTGCAGAAGACAACTTCGACAGCGTCGCCGTAAGCGGACAGAGCGTTGGCAGTCAGTTCCTGACCCTTAGCCTGGGCCCAGTTACCAACCTGGTCATCGAGGCATTCGACTTCGATACCGGCGTCAACAAGAGCCTTGACGGAGAATTCAGTACGATACTGAGCATCGATGTTTTCCGGGTCGCCTTCGATCATGATGTAGGAGACCTTACCATCGCCGTTGATATCGCCATGATTGGCGGTTTCGGCAATGATCTCGCCCTGGTAGGTACCGGACTGGCGGGCATCAGCACCAACGTAGCAGACCTTCGCGTTGTTCAGAATGCCTTCGTACTGTTCGTCGAGGGTGTTGCCATCAGCGTCGTAGGCCAGAGGCTCGCGGTTGATGAGGATGACCGGGATGTCAGCAGCAACGATCTTGTCGATGATGGCATCAGCGGAGGAGGTCTGGACGAGGTTCAGAATGATAGCATCCATGCCCTGGGTGATGAAGTTGTCGATCTGGTTGGACTGTTCAGCCATATCGTTCTTGCCATCAACAATGGTGATTTCATAGGTGTCGTCACCATTCAGGGAAGCGAAATAGCTCTCGAGTTCGTTGCGATAGAGGGTCATGAAGTTGTCATCGAACTGATAAATAGCGACGCCAACTTTGTAGTTCTCAGCAGCAGCCGGGAGCGCGCAGGCCATGATGATGATCAGAGCCAAGACAAAAAGGATTGATTTTTTCATAGTTACTCCTATCTAGATTTTGCTGTATCGACAGCAATGATTGTGTAATTGATTATACAAGAAACTGAAAATATGGGTACCGGAAAATTGTCACATAAAAAAAGTGTGAATTGTAATATAATTGCTTAATGAAAACTGAGAAAAAGATAAGAGGAAAAAATATGGAAAAAATTCAAGCGGCGAAACTGATTGACAACGCGATTCTGCCGACGAGAAAGCACCCGGATGACGCGGGAATGGACTTCTACGCGGCGGAGGAAATTGAGATCCCGGCGCACGATTTCGGCACGGTTCGGACGGGAATCACGGTCTCGATCCCGGCCGGGTACGTGGGATTGATGATGCCGAAGAGCCGCAATGATCATCTGCTCGGGGCCGGTGTCGTGGATGCCGGTTACCAGGGCGAGATCATGATCAAAATCGCGAACATTAAAGAAACACCTATGCGTATCACGTCGGGGACGGCAATCGCGCAGATGATTCTCCTGCCGATTGTCACACCC
>CAVCBG010000160.1:0-4247 GCA_963600285.1 Anaerovoracaceae bacterium | reverse complement strand
CCCTCCTCCTCAGCGCATTCCTGCCGTCGGTGTGTGACGCGGCGGTCGAGGTGTATGTATTGGCGGCGCCTTATTTTACCGTCACGGATGGCGTTTCCTCCGACGAATTAGACGCCTTCATCTACGGAACGCACTCCTCCCATTTCACCGAGCTGGCGGTCAGTCCGGAGACGCGGGACGCGTTCGTCGGGGCGTATGGGATGCTGCCGTTTTACGCGAATGTCACCGTCATGGACGCGGATGAATTGCTCCGATACGCCTGGGAGAACGACGGGGTGTGGGCGGTGATCCCGTTCGAGGAGCTCGACCCGCGCTGGAAGGTGATCGCGGTTGACGGGGTCAGTCCGTATTCGTTTGACTTCGACCCCGAGGCGTACGCGCTCAGCCTGCCGCTGCCGGAGGGCACGGAATCGAACTTCGACCCCGAAAAGCTGACGTCGCTGACATTGACGGGAACCACCGCCATGTCCCGGTACCTCGCCTACCATATGGAGACCGACGGCCTGCTCGTCCCGACGGAAGAGATCGGCGAAACCCTTCGCCGGTCCGATTTGACGCACATCTCCAACGAATCCTCGTTCACGCCCGACTGTCCGCCCGGGAATCCGCTCCGCCGCGAACAGCGTTTCTGTTCCGATCCTTCGTATTTCGCCGTGCTTGAGGAAGTCGGCGCGGACATTATCGAGCTCACCGGGAATCACAACCTCGACTACGGCTACGACGCGTTTCTCTATTCCCTCGACATGTATGACGACGCCGGCATGAAGGTCTACGGCGGCGGGCGTACGCAGGAGGAGGCGCAGGAGCCGCTCCTCATCGAGCATCACGGCAATAAACTCGCCTTCCTCGGCTGCAACGCCATCGGTCCGGACGGCATCTGGGCTACGGACGAACACCCGGGCGCGGCGGTCTGCGACCTCGAGAAGATGAAGGAACAGATCGCGGAGCTCAAGGCCGACGGCTGGCTGCCGATCGTGACCTTCCAGCACCTCGAATGGGTCAATTACGACGTCCCCGCCCTGCAGAGCCACGATTTTTACGAAATCGCCCGCGGCGCCGCGCCGGTCATTATCTCCGGTTCGCAGGCGCACATCCCGCAGGGGATGACCTTCGTCGGCGAGACGTTCATCCACTTCGGCCTCGGCAATCTCTTCTTCGATCAGATGTCGGACGTGGAACGGACGTCCTTCTTCGACCGCCATTATTTTTACGACAACCGCTATCTCGGCTCTCAGCTGGAGACCATCACCCTCGAGAACTATTCCCGCCCCCGCTTCCTGACCGAAGACGAACGCGCGGACTTCCTCGGCATGATCTTCGATACCTGCACCGACGCCGAGGTTTTCACGGAGGAACATGAGTAAAGAACGACGCATTCTTTTGGGATTTCTCATCGCCGGGCTGATCCTCGGAACGATCGCCGCGGTGATCGTTCATAACGCCGTCAAGGCGCCGGACGCCGACGAGGTCATGGCGCTGATGCAGCGCTTCACCGGCTATCTCAACGCCGGCGATGTAAAGCACGCCGCGGAGCTGCTCACCCCCTCCACGCGCGAACTGCTGAAGTCGCCCGCGAACGCCCTCGGCGAGGCGGTTTACAAGGGGCTGAAGGTCAAGACCGTGGACCACGTCTACAACGAGGAGGGCAGCGTCTATTCCGCGGATGTGACATTCACCGGCCCGGACACGTTCCTCATCATGGCGAAGGCAGCGGAGATCGCCGCCTCGCGTGAGACGGAGGACCTCGACCCGATTTATGATGAAATTCTGGCGCGGACCGACCTGCCGGAGATTGACAGCTTCTGCGTTGTCCGCATGGAACGGGTCGGCGGGACGCTGCTGATCGCGGCGGATGAGACATTGATCAACACACTGGAAGGGAATGTCGCCGCCTCCGGCGCGGCGCTTGACGCGCTGCTCGGCAGAGGGAATGTTCCCGCGGAAGAAGGAGAATGAGTTATGGCAAGAGAGAAGAAACTGCGCGAATGTAAAGTCGTCATCATCGGCTCCGGTCCCGCGGGACTGAGCGCCGCCATTTACACCGCCCGCGCCGGCTTGGCGCCGGTCGTCATCAGCGGACCCGCTTTCGGCGGCCAGGCATCCCTGACGGCCGACATCGCGAATTATCCCGGCTTCGTGGACGCGGTCAGCGGCGGGGAACTGATGGATAAGTTCAAGGAACAGGCGGAGAAGTTCGGCGCGGAGTTGGTTTACGACGAAGTGAGTTCCGTGGACTTCGCGGAGAAGCCGTTCACCGTCGAGACCTCCCGCCGGATCTTCAAATGCGAACGCGTCATCATCGCCGCGGGCTCCGAGCATCTGCTGATGAACATCCCCGGCGAGAAGGAGTACACCGGCGCGGGCGTCTCATACTGCGCCACCTGCGACGGCGCGTTCTTCCGCGGGAAGAAAGTCGCCGTGGTCGGCGGGGGCAACTCCGCGGTCGAGGAGGCGGATTTCCTGACCCGCTTCGCCGATTCGGTGACGATCATTCACCGCCGCGATACGCTCCGCGCGGAGAAGGTCGTGCAGGAGAAGGCGTTCGCCAACCCGAAGATCGATTTTCTGTGGAACACGGTTCCGTTGGAAGTGATTGGGGAGAATGGCAAGGTCACCGGGCTGAAGGTCAAGAACAAGCTCACGGAGGAAGAATCCGTCGTGCCGTTTGACGGCATCTTCGTCTTCGTCGGTACGCGGACCGTGACCGACATCTTCGCGGGGAAGGTGGAGATCGAGAACGACGTCATCAAAGTCGGCCCCGACATGCAGACCTCCGTCCCCGGTGTGTACGCCGCGGGTGAGTCCGTGGATAAGCTCTACCGTCAGGTGGTCGTCTCCGCCGCTTCGGGCGCGCAGGCGGGCATCTCGGTGTCGAAGTCTTTCTAAAACAACATATCGTCCGAGCGGAGGGGCTTGAAGCTCAGCCGATGCAGCGGGCAGGGGCCGTACTCGGCCAGCGCCGCTTGATGCTGCTTCGTGCCGTATCCCTTGTGACGGTCGAACCCGTACTCCGGGTAGTTCCGCGCCGCGGTCTCTGTCATCCAGCGGTCCCTCGTCACCTTGGCGAGAATGGACGCGCAGGCGATGCTCAAGGAGACCGCGTCGCCGTGTTTAATCCCTGTCTGCGGGATGGTGACGTCGTGCAGGCGGACGTAGTCAATGAGCAGGTGAACCGGTTCGGGGTCGAGCGCGGCGATGGCGCGTTTCATGGCGTTCTTGGTGGCGTTGAGAATGCCGACGCGGTCGATCTCTTCGTTATCCGCCTCGCCGACAGCCCAGGTCAGGGCGTGCTCCGTGATGACGGAATACATCCGCTCCCGTTCGGCGGGGGTCATCATTTTGCTGTCCCGCGCGCCTTTGAGGACGGAGAGCATCTCCGTGTCGGCAGGGAGAATCACCGCGCCGGCGGTAACCGGTCCCGCCCAGCAGCCGCGGCCGGCTTCGTCGATGCCCGCGACATGAAAAAAGCCCTGTTTCCACAAGGCTTCCTCGAATTCAAGCGTCGGATCGGTCTTCATTTGTTGATGGGGTAGCGGCCCTCGTTGTAGTTCTTGCGGATCTGCAGGAGTTCGCGGAACATCTTGAGGGAGTCTTTGGCGACGTTGATTTTGGAGTTGCCGTCGTAGTACCACTGCACGGGGACCTCCTCGATCTTATAGCCGCATTTTTGGGCAAGGAAGAGCACCTCCGCGTCAAAGGCCCAGCCGTCGATGAGCTGCATGCCGAAGAGTTTTTCCGCGGCTTCGGCGGAGAAGCTCTTGAACCCGCACTGGGTGTCGTGAATGCCCGGCACCGCGAGGATCCGCACGATGAGGTTGAAGACGCGGCCGGTGAAGTGGCGGGAGGCCGGTTCATTGTAACGGACGGCGCCCTTCGCTTCGCGCGAACCGATGGCGACATCGTAGGTCTTGCCGTCTTTCGGGATGAAGTGATCGAGTTCATCGACCGGCATGGAGAAGTCGACATCCGCGAACATGCGATATCGGCCGTGGGCATCCAGCATCCCGCGCCGGACGGCGTTGCCCTTGCCGGGCTTCGTCTCACGCAGGACCGTCAGCCACGGATATTGCTTCGCGTACTCGCAGGCCATTTCGTAAGTGCGGTCTTTGCTCCCGTTCTCGACGATGATGACCTCAATTTTCTCGTCCCGAGACGCGACGAACCCGGCGACCTTCTCCATACAGTCCGGCAGCCGCAATTCCTCGTTGTAGGCGGGGAGGATGAGTGAGAATAGAATATCGTTTTCC
>CAVCBG010000159.1:0-4281 GCA_963600285.1 Anaerovoracaceae bacterium | reverse complement strand
CATGGGAAAGTACAATGCCGCTTTGATTATCTGCCGTGTGGTGACGATGGTCTTCGCGTTCACGTTTCATGAATTCGCGCACGCATGGACCGCCGTTAAGCTCGGCGACGACACCCCAAAGCAGGATGGGCGGCTGACATTGAATCCGATCCGCCATATCGACCCTTGGGGAGCGATCCTCCTCATCGTCTGCGGGTTCGGATGGGCGAAGCCGGTCCGGGTGAATCAATCCGCCGTGACGTCCAAGAACCGGGCGGGATTGATGCTCGTCTCGGCCGCGGGGCCGCTCGCGAATCTGATCCTCGCGCTTGTGGCGGGGCTCGTCCTGCGCGCGGCGAACGTCCCGAACACGCCGCTGTTCGGCTGGAGCTTCATGCCCGGCGGGCGGTATTTCCTCTCGCAGTTCGCGTGGATCAATATCAGCCTGGCGGTCTTCAACCTGATCCCGCTGTCCCCGCTGGACGGCGAGAAAGTGGTCCGCTACTTCATCCACGGAGAAGCGCGGACGACTTGGAACTCCATCCAGAAGTACGGCCGTCAGATTTTGATGGTGCTCTTCTTCGTCCTGCCGTACGCCCGCGTGACCTTCGCCGAGGATATCGTCTCCGGCGTCTCCCGCTTCCTGTATAAAGTCATCATCGGAGGATAAATGGCAAGCATTGTTTCCGTCATCGGTCTCGGCGAAATCGGTACGTCCATCGCGGCGGCATTGAAGGCGCAGGGCAAATTCCACGTCATCGGCGCGGACCTTCGCAAGGACGCCGAGGAACGGGCGGAGAAATCCGGCGCGGTCGATGAGATCGTTCACAATGATTTCGACGCCGCGAAGCAGGCCGACCTCGTCATCCTCGCCATCCCCGCGGACGAGACGAAATCCACGCTCGAACTCATCGGCCGCGATCTGAAAGACACGGCTGTCGTTCTCGACTGCTGCCCGGTGAAAACCGCGGCCGCGGGCTGGGCGCGTCAATACATGGCACATGCGGAGAATTTCGCCGGCATCTGGCTCGGCGAGGCGATGTACGTCTGCCCCGACAGCAAGACCTCCGAGGCCGCGGTGAACCTTGCCTCCGAACTCGCCCGCGCGCTGGGGACGGAAGCGTTCTTCACCGACCCCGCCGAGCTGGACGGCATCCTCGCCGCGGATTGGCATCTGCCGGTGATGATGGGTTATTCCCTCGTCGGCTGCCTGACCGGACGCCCGGGCTGGCGGGACGGGAAAAAGGCCGTCGGGAAGGAATTCCGCGCCGCCGCGTCCGGCATTGATCAAGAACAGGCGGGCACCGCGCTGATGAACAACCGCGAGAACAACATCCGCCTGATCGACGAGTACATTGCCGAGCTGAAGAAGCTGCGCGGCCTGCTGCAAAACAAAGACGAAAGCGGCCTCCGCGAATATATGGAAAAGGCCGAGAAGAACATTGGTCGGCCGTCCGACTCCGCTTCGGACGCGGAGCCGAAATCCGATATCAACGCCGCGGAGACATTGCGGCAGACCTTTTTCGGAGGTTTCTTACGCAAGAAGAAGGAGTAACCCCGCTGTATTACTGCTACATCCTGCGCTGCAAGGATGACACGCTGTACACGGGGATCACGACGGATCTTGACCGCCGCGTGAAGACGCACAACAGCGGCAAGGGCGCGGCGTACACCGCGTCCCGCCGTCCCGTACGTCTGGTCTACGCGGAGCCGGTCGGCGCGAAGGGAGATGCCCTCCGCCGGGAGATCGAAATCAAAAGCATGACGCGGGCGAAGAAGCTCGCGCTGATCAATGGAGAGTTGAATGGAAGAAAGTAAATTTACCTCGGGATTCATCAGCGTCGTCGGACGGCCGAACGTCGGCAAGTCGACCCTGATCAACCTGCTCCTGGGGCAGAAGATCGCGGCGGTATCCCCCCGTCCGCAGACCACGCAGCGCGTACAGCTCGGCATCCTTTCGGATGAGACTTCGCAGATGATTTTCATGGACACGCCGGGCATTCATAAGCCGCTGTCCAAACTCGGCGAGGCCATGAATGACGCCGCCGTTGACACCATCGCGGATTCCGACGTCGTCCTCTGGATCGTGGATGTTTCCGTCAAGCCGAACAGCGAGGACGAAACCGCCGCGGAGAAGATCAAGCTGGGCGGTCCGCAGGAGAAGGTCGTCATGGTCCTCAACAAAGTCGACCTCGTCAACGCGAACCAGAAGACGGAGAACGAGAACTTCTACAAGAAGCTCCTCCCCGACGCGAAGCGCATCGCCGTCTCCTGCCGCGCGAAGACCGGCATTGACGAACTCGTCGCCGAGCTGAAGTCCCGCCTCCCCGAAGGCCCCGCCTTCTACGACCCGGATCAGATCACCGACCTTTACGAACGCGACATCGCCGTGGACCTCATCCGCGAGTCCCTGTTGAAGAACCTCGACGACGAGATCCCGCACGCCATCGGCGTCCGCATTGATGAATACAAGGACCGTTCCGAGACGAATTCTTACATCGCCGCGACCCTGCTCCTCGACCGCGAATCCCATAAGGGCATCGTGATCGGCAAGGGCGGCGCGATGATCAAGAAGATCGGGCAGGATGCCCGCCGGGAGATCGAGAAGCTGACCGAGCGGAAGATCTTCCTGGAGCTGCGCGTCAAGGTCATGAAGAACTGGCGCGACGACGAGACCCTGCTCAAGCAGCTGGGGCTCAAAAAGGTTGAAGAGAAAGATTAATTTTTTCAGAGGAGTTTTCTCAGTGAAAAAGGTATTGAATGTTTTGCTTGTTTTGGCTTTCGTCCTGGCCCTGGCTGCCTGCGGAAGCACCGAACCGACCGCCGCGCCTTCCGAGGATACGGCTGCCGAACCTCAAACCGAAGCGGCTGCCGAACCGAAGCAGGGCGGCAGCGTGACCGTCGGCATTTCCAACGATCTTGACACCAGTCTCGATCCGCACACCTCCACCTCCGCCGGGAAGCGCGAGATCTTCTTCAACATCTTCGAAGGTCTTGTCAAAGCCGACAAGGACGGCAACTTCCAACCCGCGCTGGCGGAATCCTACGAGATCAGCGACGACGCCACGACCTTCACCTTCCACCTGCGTCAGGGCGTGAAGTTCCACAACGGTTCCGATATGACCGCCGAGGACGTTGTCTATACCATCGACCGCTGCCGCGGCGTTGACACCGGCGTCCCGCTTCTCTCCGCGTACTCGCAGATCGAATCCGTCACCGCGGCGGATGATTACACCGTCGAGATCAAGCTCTCCTCCCCGAACATCGAGTTCCTCGCCTACATGACCACCGCCATCGTCCCGAGCGACTACGACGGCCAGGATACCTTCCCGATCGGCACCGGCCCCTTCAAGTACAAGTCCCGCTCCGTGCAGGAAAACATCGTCCTCGAGAAGAACACCGAGTATTGGGGCGAGCCCGCTTACCTCGACGAAGTCGTCTTCAAGATCGTTGAGAACACCGACGCCATGACCCTCGCCATGCAGTCCGGCTCCATTGATATCGCCGTGCACCGCGTCGCGTCCGACATTGAGAACATCGACAAGGATAAGTACGAGCTGCTCGAGACCCCGTCCAACATTGTCCAGGCCATGTACCTGAATAACGCCGTCGAACCGCTGAACGACATCCGCGTCCGTCAGGCGCTGAATTACGCCGTCAACATTGAAGACGTCATCGCCATGACCAACGACGGCCTCGGCGTTCCGCTCGGGTCCTCGATCTATCCGTCCTTCGGCAAATACTTCATGGCCGAGCTCGCGGATGCCTATCCGTACGATCCCGAGAAGGCCAAGAGCCTGTTGGCCGAAGCCGGCGCCGAGGGCATGTCCCTGACCATCACCGTGCCGTCCAACTACTCCGTGCACGTCAACGCCGCGCAGGTCATTGCCGAAGAGCTGAAGGCCGTCGGCGTCAACGCCAAGATCAACCTCGTCGAATGGGCGACTTGGCTGAGCGATGTCTACCAAGGCCGCAATTTCGAAGCCACGGTCGTCGGCTTCGACGCTTCCTTCCTGACCGCCCGCGCCCTGCTCGAACGCTTCATGTCCACGAGCTCGAAGAATATGATCAACTTCAACAACGCCGACTACGACGCCGCGATGGAGTCCGCCTTCGCCGCCACGGATGACGCTTCCCAGACGGAATACTACAAGACCGCCGAGAAGATCCTCTCCGACGAGGCCGCGAATGTCTACCTGATGGATCCGAATGAGATCACCGTCATCAGCAAAGACCTCGGCGGGTGGGTTTCCTATCCGATGTTCGTGATTGATATGGCGAAAGTGTATTATAAGTAAGCTT
>CAVCBG010000158.1:0-4293 GCA_963600285.1 Anaerovoracaceae bacterium | reverse complement strand
CCGGCGGCAGCGGCAACCAATGCACCTTTGATGTCGTGACTTTGGCGAACCTTGAACCCGAATGCGATGACGTGGTAATCTCGTATTCCGACGCCGATCAGACTTACAGGATCAGCAATCTGCCGCTCAACAGCATGAAGGACGAGGAAGTCTCGGCCGCCTACAGCGGCGACACCACATTCAGCCGCTCCTCCGACACCGCGAAAGTCACGCCGAACAAGTACGAGTTGATCATCGCGGTCAAGGAACCGGACATCGACACTTATTATGACGTCAGCGGCGCGAACTCCCGCTATTACCCGAAGTCCCCGAGTGCGTACACCGATCCGTTCGGCCACTGCAATCCGTACACCGAGGGCAAAGCGGAGCAGTCGGACTGCGTCAAGCTGACGAACTCGGCCGTGGTCAAGGCCGCGGTCACCCTGCCCGCGGACGGTGATAAGCTCGCGAAGGGCTCCGTCATCAAGGTTTCCGACGGTACGAGTACCTGCGAAGCGGAGCTGAAGAAGGACCTGAACCCGGGCGAGACGGACGAAGTCTCCTGCGAGCTGACGTTCAAGACCGTCGGCAAGCTCACCCTGACCGCCTCTTACGCCGGGGATGAATGCTACAAGGCCGCGGATGATTCCGTGACGCCGTATTACGCCGTGAATCTGCCGGATCCGTCGAGCGTGATCAAGACGAAGATCGCCATCACCGCTCCGGCGACGGGCTCCGTCTATTCTTACAATAACGTCGTGACCTTCAAAGTCAAAGTCACGGATGAAAAGGACAACGCCGTGAAGGGCGCGGTGATCATCTATAACGAAGACCGCACCATCGTCGGCAGCGGCACTTACAACGGCGACCCGGACAGCGCCGACAACGCGATCAACATCACCATGAGCACGGCGGGCTATCAGATGAAGTTCTACGCCGAGTACACCGGGACCGATAAATACGCCTCCAGCGTGTCCGAGCCGGTCGTGCTGGACATCCTCGAACCGGTCCGCATCGGGACGAAGATCGCGATCACATCCCCGGCGAACAACAGCAATGTCACCGCCAATCAGCCGTATACGGTCGGCGTCTCGCTTGACAACACCATGACCTCGGGCACGATTCTCGATATCGCCGATGGGACGATCACGGTCACCGATAACTACGGCGGCACGTGCGAGATATCCCTGCCGCTCGCGAACGGCGGAACCACCGCGGAATGTCAGCTGACGCCGACAATCAGCGGCACGATCTACACCCTGCAGGCGTCCTACAGCGGCGACTCGATCTTTAAGTCCGCGGTGTCGTCCAATGTCAAGGTGAAGACCGTTGAAGAGGCGGATACGTGCACGGTCGAGATTTCGAATATCAAGATTTACGATAAGGACGGCTCGACGTATCCCACAGCCTCGGTAGATGTTTATACCAACGCGGACAGGACCGCGACCGGAACTCTGAAATCAGAGGTCAATACGACCGTGAAGTTGGATACAAACCGTGTGAGTTATGTCACCTACGATCTTGCATTCAGCTGCACCTCCGGCAAGGAATATACACCGGACGGGATCGTGACAATGAATTTCTGGCAGCATGAAAAGACGTCTTACGGCTCACATGCCGTAACCGAGGTTCTTTCTATCGGCGAGCCCGGACAGGTAGACGATCATGGCAAATTGACCGACGCCGGTGAATACTCCGCGGCGATTCTGATCAGCCAAAAAGCGAATTTTATGGAATTGCGGTCGTCTTCCGAATCTTTTATCAACGCTTACTATACCGGCCAGCTGAAAATCGGTTATTCGGGTGATTCCCATTATGCCGAGACGGAAGTGACTTACGGGAAGAATTCCGGGGCCGGGGCAAGTGTATACCTCGACTACGGCGGTTCCACTTCGAGTGACATAGCGGATTGGGAAATCGATGATATTCTCCGGCAAGATCCGTCAACCGGCGAATATACCTCATATAAGAATAAAGAAGTCGAATCCGGGACAGCATATATACTGCGGCTGAAGAATAACAATCCCGATTCGACGGGTTACAATACACAGTACAAGATTTGGCCGGAACGAAGCACGATGTGCTATGACCGTACATCATCAACAAATCCGTGCGAGATAACAACTTCCGGAATGGGGACTACTGTCGATGTCCTTGTTGGGTTTATTGAACCCGGTGTCTACAGACCCGAGGTGACGATTGAGAAGGGACTCAGCAGTACGTTTTCTGAATTCAAAGTCTCGGCGGACTTTACTGTCACGGTGAAGGCTCCGACCGTGACGCCGAGCATGAAGGTGCAGAACGTCTATTACAGCGGTTCCGACTGCGCAACGGTCTCTTATGAAGATTACAGTGACACGAATCTGCCCAGAGTCGGCAACGGTCTGCGCGCGACGCTCAGTTTCGAGATCAGCGGTTCTACCGCCGCTTTGGTAGACGGAGAGGTTTTGGGCGAGGTGCACGCCAATCTGTGGAAGAACAGCATTAACTTCTGGTCCGACAGCAGCGGCAGCTTGGTTTACAAAGACGGCAAGATTCAGGATATCGTTTTCGATATTCCGGCCTTGACCCAGTCAAAGACATTTGAATTGATTGTGTCTTTCCCGAGTATGTCGTCGAAAATGGACTGTGATACATTCCAGGTCAAGCAGAATGTTACCGTGGACGCGGGCGTGATGTTCCTGTATCCGTCCGACGTTTCCGGTTCCGAAATTACATCCAATGACCCGGTGGTGGACTGGAACCTGCAGGTCCCGGACAGCACCGGTTACGCGGAGCATATTTTCTATCCGTATCTGGCTCGCGGCAAGGCGTTTGACGCCGAGGATTCCGAAGGCATCAGCGACTTTACCTGCAAGATGCCGCTGGTGCGGGGCGAAAGTCTCCCGAAGACGTGGCGCTATCAATATAACGACCCCGAAATCGATAGTATTTATATCGGATACGGAACAGGTTCCACGAAAGCCTTGTCTGACTGCTCGTACAGAGTCGACTCGCTCGGAGCGTACTATTTCCAGTGCGTCAGCAAGACCGGCGGCGCGTCGATCACCGAAAATACAAAGCTGAATTACACGCCGAAATACAAGGAAGAGTACATCCAGCCGCAGGGATACTACGTTGACGTTACCGTATCGGGCGGGACGCCGTCTCAGGGCCTCGCGATCACGAAGGTCACGGGCGATGGTGAACAGCTGCAGCCGAACGGTACCTTGACCAGCACCGTGACGCTGACTTACACCAAGTCGAGCGCTTCCGAAGCCGATCCGTCCGGGACGATCGCCGTCACCGGTACGAACACGAACGGAAAGACCGTGACAGCGGAGATCAAGATCCCGGATTCCTGCTCGAAGACCTCCGACACGGTGTGGTCCTGCACGGGCACGATGGCACCTTACACTTACGGCGGGCTTTATACCTACACCGCGCTCTATACCGATACGGCCGGCGCGGCGAGGCAGGAAACCACCTACGATCAGTATGTCTACATCAAGCCGATGTCCCTGGTTTATAACCCGAGCGTGAACCCCGCGACGTTTATCATCGGGGACTACGCGGATGGTACCTGCGATGTCACTTATTTGACGAAGACCATTTGGATGACCGCCGATTACGTCTGGCAGACGGGTGATACGAACGCCTATTACGCCGGTTCCGCGGCTCAGGCCTCATTCCCGCTGACAAGCTCCGGCACGCTCACGGACGCGGACGGCGAGCGGCTGACGCCGTATCTGGTCATTACCGCCCCCGACGGAAGTGAACTGTGGATCCCCGGTACGCTCATGGTTGAAGCCGACAGCGTGAACGCAACGGCCGACTTTGAGCTGACGAATTTCGAATTCCCGACCGCGGGCGATTATTCGCTGTCGCTGTATGTCGAGGATCCGGAAGATCTGTACGGCTGCTCGGACTACCTGGACGGCAAGAAATATCAGCTCAATGGCGTCAAGGCGCCGGCACTGGTCCTGACCGGCGCGAACGGTACGGATTTCACGACCACGGATGGGCTCACCTACACTTGGAATGCCGATTTCACCAAGCTGTCCGGTCAAACGGTGAACTTCACCGTGAAGGTCATGCAGGGCAATCAGCCGAAGTGCTTGGTTGACTTCTCGACGGAAAAATACCCGGCGGCGCCCGCGAACATTCAGGTCAGCACCACACCGCAGAACGAATGCTCCTGGGTCGAGAATAACGGCGTCCGTGAACTCCAATGCACGGAGAACTGGGACGGGAATACCATCACCTATTCCATGGCCGATGGACAGTCGACGTATGCGTACACGCTTTACAACAACGCGACCCCGCCGACTGCTT
>CAVCBG010000157.1:0-4312 GCA_963600285.1 Anaerovoracaceae bacterium | reverse complement strand
GGAAGCCGGCGACACCTCCGTGTACATTGTCAAGCCGGGCGGCTCGATCCGCTTCACGCTGGAGATGCAGGCGCCGTCCAAACCTTATCATGAAGACCGCAAATATTACTCCGTTTATACCTTGGTGAAAAACTGGAACCGCTACGGCACGGATGAGCTGAAAAGCTCCGGCTGGAATGAGGACCACCACGATCCGCAGACCGGCGAATGGGAAGCCGCCTTCAATGACGGTGACGGCGGCATGTTCTGCCCGGTGTATTTTTACATCTACGTTCCGGATGACAGTGAAGAATAATTTACGCTAAAGCAGGAAACAATGGATCAGAAAATTCTCGATATTCTCTCTAAGTTTGACCTTCCGGGCAAAGTGCTCGGCGCGAAGCAGTTCGGCAACGGACACATCAACTGGACTTATGACGTGAAGGTGGATGACGGCAGCCGCTATGTCCTGCAGCGCATCAATACCTACGTCTTCCGCGACCCGGTCGGGCTGATGCGGAATATCGAGCTTCTGACCGATTTCATGCGCGAAAAGGTGGAAGATCCCCGCGCCGTGCTGCAGCTGATCAAAACCTACGACGGCAAAACCTACACCGTCACCGAGGACGATGAGTATTGGCGGATGTATGACTTCGTGGACAGCATCTGCTACGACGCCGCGGAGACGCTTGACCTCTTCCGTGAATGCGGCGCGGGCTACGGCAATTTCCAGAATCTGCTCGCGGACTTCCCCGTGGAAAAGCTGATCGAGACGATCCCGAACTTCCACAACACCGTCTCCCGCTATGAGGACTTCGAGCAGGCGGTCCGTGAAGACCGCTCAAAGCGCGCCGTGAACGCCAAGCGCGATATCGACTACGCTATGTCCGAACGGCCTTTCGCGCCCTTCTTCATGGAGAAACAGGCCGCGGGCCTCATTCCGCTGCGCGTGACGCATAACGACACCAAGATCAATAACGTGCTCTTCGACAAGAAGACCAACAAGGCTCTGTGCGTTGTGGATCTGGACACGACCATGCCCGGGTTCGCGGCGGTCGACTTCGGCGACTGCATCCGCTATTCCGCGAGCGGCGCCCCGGAAGACGAACAGGACCTCTCCAAAGTCTTCCTGCATATGGACCTCTTCAAGGCCTTCGCCGAAGGCTTCTGCGGTACAGCCGCGAAGAACCTGACCGCCGAAGAGCTGCTGCTCTGCCCGGAGGCCGCGAAGCTCGTCACCATCGAGACCGGCATCCGCTTCCTCGGCGACTACCTGAACGGCGATGTCTACTTCCACATTGACTACCCGGATCAGAACCTGGCCCGCGCCCGCGCGCAGTTCAAGCTGGCGTCGGATATGGACGCGCGGATGGAAGACATGCGCGACGTCATCAAGCGGGTGATCGAATAAAGATGTCCGAACTCTGGCATCGGCTTGACGCCTTCGACGCGCGGATCTCGGAGAAGCTTCGCATCCGGGATGAGAACAGCCTCCGCTTCAAAATCGCGGCGGTGCTGGCTCATACCGGGGATTCGTGGCTGTGGTGCGGCATCCTCTTTGTATGGTGGCTCTTTGCCCACGGAAACACCGAACGGACGCTCGCGTGGTGGGGCGGGACGATTGCCTGGACCGCGTTCCTCGTCTTCTTCCTCAAGCGCCTGATCGGGCGGATGCGTCCCGAAGGCGAATGGGGGCAGGAATACCGCAAGACCGACCCCTATTCATTCCCGTCCGGCCATTCCGTCCGCGCGGGATTGATCGTCACGCTGGCGTGGAACACCTTCTCGCAGCCTTGGCTGGTCGCGCTGTTCGTGCTCTGGGCGGTGCTGATGATGCTCTCCAGAGTGGCGACCGGCGTTCATTACCTGCTGGATGTCATCGGCGGCTTTATCATCGGCCTCCTCTTCGGAGCCCTTTGGCAGGCCGCGCAGCCGTGGTTCTTCACGAAGCTCGCGGTGCTCTTCGATAAGTCGCAATGGCTGCCTGCTTTGAAGAAAATCCTGTAAAATGAAAACAAAAAACCGGGGTGTTGAGCCCCGGTTTTTGATTTGTAATTGCTTATTTGTAGATGCTGAAGAGGTCTTCGATCAGGGCGGCGGCCGTTTCCTTGCGGCCGGCACCCGCGCCGATGAGCGTCACGTCGCCGAGCAGATCGCTGTTGTACTGGATCGCGTTGGTGGCGCCGTTGATGTTCGCGAGCGGGTTGTCCAGCGGGAGCATCATGGGCTTGACGAAGGTTTCGACGCCGTTTTCCGTGCGCTTGACGGAGCCGATCAGCTTCCAGCGGCAGCCGTTTTCCTTCGCTTCCTTGATGTCCTCAAGGGTGATGCCGGTAATGCCTTGGCGGCTGACTTCGTCCGGTTTGATGAAGACACCGAACAGCGTCTGCGCCAGAATGGAGACCTTGCCCGCGCAGTCGAAGCCTTCGACGTCGCCGGTGGGGTCGGCTTCCGCGTAACCCAGCGCCTGCGCCTTCTTCAGCGCGTCTTCATAGCTGCAGCCGGATTCCATCTCGGTGAGAATGAAGTTCGTGGTGCCGTTGAAAATACCGCGGACGGAGTTGATGCCGGTCTGGAGCAGGATCTCTCTGCCGAGGCGGAGGGACGGGGTGCCGCTCATGACGGTGGCTTCGTAGCCGATCTTCACGCCGTTGTCGCGGGCGAGGCCGCTGAGCATCTTGTAATACAGCGCGATCGGGCCCTTGTTGGAGGTGATGACGTGCTTGCCGGAGAGGATGGCTTCCTGGCAATGGAGGACCGCCGGCTCGCCGGTGTGCAGATCGGTGTAGCTCAGTTCAATGATCACATCGCACTCAGCCTCACGGATCGTCTCGATGGTGTTCCATTCGCGCAGGTATTTGGGATCCATGCCGGAGAAATCATGGGCGTCGGCAAGTTCATTGAGCGGAAGCCCGTCCGGGTCGTAAACCGTGCCGAAACGAATGTCCGTGATCGCGGTGATCACAAAGTCAAGGCCCAGTTCTTTCTTGTAATAGCCGCTTTTCTCAAGCAGCGCGGCAATAAAGCCGTGGCCGACATTGCCGAAACCAATCATTCCGAGTTTGATGATTTTCATGTGAACCTTTCCTTGGCAATTTTATTTGCCGAAATACTTGCGGGCGATGAGTTCGCCGTTGAAGATCGAGCCGCCGGCCGCGCCGCGGATCGTGTTGTGTGAAACGCAGACATAGCGGAAATCGAGGATGTTATCCGCGCGGAGTCTGCCGACATTCGTGCTCATACCGTTCTCAAGGTCGCGGTCGAGGCGCGGCTGCGGACGGTTGTCGAGGGTGTGATAGATGATCGGGTGCTTCGGGCAGGAAGGCAGATCCTTCACAGCGTCCGGAACCTGGAAATTGCGCAGGGTCTCGATGACTTCTTCCGGGGTGGCTTTCTGCTCGGTCGCGATGGTGCAGCAGATGGTGTGGCCGTCAATGACCGCGACGCGGTTCGTGGACGCGGAGATGGCCATATCGTGAAGGTTGACGCCGGCACCGTTGAAGGAGCCCATGATCTTGCGCGGCTCGAACTCGACCTTCTCTTCCTCACCGCCGATGAACGGGATGACGTTGTCGATGATATCCAGGGACGGGACGCCGGGATAGCCCGCGCCGGAGAGCGCCTGCATGGAGGTGAAGAAGCCCTTCGTCACGCCGTAAGCCTTGTCAATCGCGTAAAGCGGGACGACGAAGCCGGTGGTGGTGCAGTTCGGGTTGGTGATGATGCCGCCGCTCCAGCCGTACTGGCTGTGCTGGGCCTCGAGCAGATCCAGGTGATCCGGGTTGACTTCCGGGACGAGGATCGGGACCAGCGGATCCTTGCGGTAGGCGGAGGCGTTCGAGCTGACGATCATGCCCTTCTTGGCGAAGTCGGGTTCGACGACCTTGGCGATGTCGGCAGGGAGCGCGGAGAAGACGATCTTCGCCTTGCTCAGGGCGTCGGCCTTGGTGGGCAGGAGCTTCATTTTCTTGACGTATTCCGGCATCGGCTTCGCGAGGAACCAGTGGCAGCTCTCCTCGTAGGTCTTGCCTTCGGATCGTTCGGAAGCGGTAACTTCCACAACTTCAAACCACGGATGGCCATCCAGAAGGGAAATCATTCGCTGGCCAACGGAGCCGGTAGCGGCTAAAACTGCAACGGGGATTTTGTTACTCATAATAAATAATTCCTCCAAGATAATAAAAAAGCTGCCTCTGTTTGAGGCAGCCTTCCGAATTCTAAGCTCTTCCTTCTACCTCAATTAACCCAAATTAAGACCGGTATCAGTGGTCTGGGCAGTGGCGGTAGTAGCGGTACGGTTCAAGTTCTTCATGCGTAATAATATAGCACCGAA
>CAVCBG010000156.1:0-4404 GCA_963600285.1 Anaerovoracaceae bacterium | reverse complement strand
TACTCCCACTACGCCCTGAACGTAGCGCGTCTGCCAGTTCCGCCACTTCGGCATGTCAACAGTATTTATTATAGCGAATTCATAAATACTGTCAAGTTTTCGACGGAAAAATCAATTCCGCCGCGGGTGCGATTACTTCACTTTAACGATCTTGACCTTGAACGGGCCGTTCGGGGACTGGACCTCGACGGTCTTGCCCTTCTTCTGTTTGAAGATCGCTTCGCCGATCGGGGACTGGAAGGAGATCTTGTTCTCGTTCGGGTTCGCTTCGTGCGTGCCGACGATGGTGTATTCTTCGGTCTCGTCGTCGTCAATGAACTTGAGCGTCACGACGGAGCCGATGTCAACAACGTCCTTCTCGCGGTCCATATCCTCAATCAAGGTGACATTGCGGAGGATGTTCTCGATCTCAATAATGCGGCCTTCCATGAACGCCTGGTCTTCCTTCGCGGAGTCGTAGTCGGCGTTTTCGGAAATATCGCCGGCAAGGATCGCGTCGCGGAGACGGGCGGCGATTTCATCACGCTTGGTGGTTTTCAGTGCCTGAAGTTCGTCCTCGAGCTTCTTTTTGCCTTCCTGAGTTAAGTAGGTAGTTTGATCAGCCATGTTTTTTCCCTCTTTTTATGTTACGGCAGGAGATCCGGCTCGAACAGTTTTCGGTACTGCTCTGTCGCGTAGCGGTCCGTCATCCCTGCAATATAGTCGCAAATTGCGGTTTCCAATCCCTTTCCCTCAATCGTCTTCTGAATGTGCGTCGGCAGCAGCACAGGAGTGTTGAGAAAAGTGTCGAACAATCTGCTGAGGATCATGTCCGCTTTGGAGCTCATGCGCATCACACGGTAATGACGGTAGAGGTTATGGAACAGGAAATCCTTCAGCTCCCGGTTCATTCGGGTCAGCTCGTCACTGTTAGCTACTATATTATACGGCATATGTACCAAATCATCGACGGATTCGATATGTTTTTGCTGAATTGTCTGCATCGTCGTGTCAACGATGTCGTCAACCTCGAGGCCGGTGAGCGCGTTGATGAAGCGGTGGCGGTCGAGATCGCTCAGGTGCGTGTCGACGAAATGAAGTTTATCCGAAAGCAGCCGCCAGATCTGAAGGTCTTTGACCATGTCCAGGTTGATCAATCCGGAACGCAGCCCGTCGTCAAGGTCGTGCGCGGAATACGCGGTCTCGTCGGAGATGTTCGCGATCTGCGCTTCCAATGAACCGCGCAGCTCGGGGTTGAAATCCATGTCGCCGCCGGTGTCGTATTCGGTCTCGTGCTTGGCGATGCCTTCGAGCGTCTCCCAGCAGAGGTTCAGGCCGTCAAAGGCGTCGTAGCGCTTCTCGAGCTTGGTGACGATGCGCAGGGTCTGACGGTTGTGATTGAAGCCGCCGTGGTCGACCATCTTCTTCGCGAGAACGTCCTCGCCGGAGTGGCCAAACGGCGGATGCCCCATGTCGTGGGCAAGGCAGATGGTCTCCGCCAGGTCCTCATTGCCGCCGAGCGCTCTGGCAAGCGTTCTGCCGATGCACGCGACTTCGAGGGTGTGGGTGAGGCGGGTGCGGTAATAATCGCCTTCATCGTTCACGAACACCTGCGTCTTGTATTCCAATCGTCGGAAGGTCGTGGTGTGAATGATGCGGTCCTTGTCCCGCTGGAAACAGCTTCGGTAGCTATGCTCGTCTTCGGGATAAGTCCGCCCTTTGGTGTCTTTCGAATGGGTTCCGTAGGGCGCGATGGTAATCTCTTCCTTACGGTAGATATTCGCGGCTGATGAGTAGTTCATATGTACCTCCTGTTCCTTTATGAGATCAATGTGCCGGCGTTCTCTCCGCTCAGCGCGGCGGTGAAGGAGCTGACGCCCGCGCCGGAGAAGATGAGCGCCGACGACGCTTTGCCGTTTTGAATGAGCGCGCGCATGAGGCGGACTTTCTCAATCATGCCGCCGGTGACGTCCGTGAACTCCGAGGCGAAGATGTAGCGGTCGGACGCGGAGTCGTCCGCGGCGATGTGCTTGACGAGCTTCGTGTTGGCGGGGAAATCTTCCCAAACGCCCTGCTCCAGCCCGGCGAGCAGAATTCGCGGCGGTTCGGGAAGGACGCCGCAGAGATGGGTGAAAAGGTCCTCCGTCGAAAGGATCGTCCCGCCGATGACGTCATCGAAGACGGTGTCGCCGAAGACGACCGGGATCAGGCCGTGGTCCAGCGCTTTGAGCAGGGAATCCGTGTCCCAGCGCGTAATGGCATGATCGGCCGTGCGGACTTCATCCATCGGGACGAAGCTCAGCGCCGGCAGTCCGTGATCGCGGAGGATGTCCGTGACGATGTGATTCAGGTCGAGCGCCTCGCGGTGAACTTCAGCGAAGCCCGCCCAGTCGGCATCGCTCGCGACGCCGTTCCGTGTGCCGCAGCGCTTCGCCGGGACGTGGCCGAAGGAGCCCGATCCGTGCCCGATGATGAGCGGGAACGGTTCTTTCTCCCACACGGATTTGATTTCTTCCGCGGCGCGGTTCAGAATGTCGAGGCGGGCGGTGTGGGCTTTGGCTTTGTCGGTGATCAGCGAACCGCCGAGTTTGAGTAAAGTGATCATGTGATTACGTTCAATCCTTGTTCTTTGAAAAGCTCCCGCAGCGCGGAGAGGTGTTCGTGATCCTGCGCCATGACGAGGAAGTTCCCGCCGCGGCCCGCGCCGGTCAGCTTCGCGCCGACAGCGCCGTTCTGTTTCGCGAGGTCGATCCAATGATCCAGCTCCGGGCAGGAAACATCGATCTGCCGCAGCAGGCTCTGGTTCTCATCCATCAAGGCGCCGATCTCGGCCGCGGTACCGTTCTTGAGCGCGGATTCCGCTTTGCGAACCAGGCCGCCGATTTGGCGGATGGCGTTCTCGTTGCGGGCGAAGTTATTGTAAACATCCATCACGACGTCGACCGTGCGGCTGCGGATGCCGGAGTCGATCACCAGCAGCGGCAGTCGAGCAATGTCGGCCTCCAGCGCCTTGAAGCCCTTGAGCTTCGAGAACAGCACCGGCTGTTCGTAAGCGATGGTCGTGTTGTCGATCCCCGAAGGCTTGCCGTGGTAGATCTTCTCGATCTCGTACGCGAGCTCATTGATCCGCTCGGTCGTCAGGTTCGCGCCGTAGCGGTCGGAGAAAAGGCGGATGACCGCGATGGAGAGCGCGGCCCCGGAGCCGAGACCCGAGGCGATGGGGATATCCGTCTCGATGCGAAGCGTCTCCGCCGGGAAGCGCTCGATCCCGAGCTCGTCTCGGAGCAGTTTCAGCAGCGATTTCAGGCCGCTGGCGTCGTCCAGTTCCTCGAAGCGGCTGTCCAAACGGATGGCGTCCGAGAATACGCGGAATTCCTCCCCGGAAGGTTCAAAGGTGACGGTCGTCCGCGCGTTGTGCAGCGGGATGGCGATTGCCGGATTGTTGTAAACGACGGCATGCTCCCCGAAGAGGATCGTTTTCGCGGACGCGGATGCGGAATAAGCCATGACTCTCCTTTACAGATAAAGGGCGTAGAAAATGGACAAAGCGTAAAGCAAGATCGCGCCCTGAAGCCAGCGGTCTTTCAAAAGGACTTCTTCCGGCGCGCCGCCGTCATGCTTGACCTGGATCAGGTAGAGATAGCGGAAGACGCCGTACACGACGAACGGCAGGGAGAGCAGCATTCGGCTGTTGTTGACTGCCGCGGGGCCGGAGAATGAATACAACGCGTAGGAAATGATGATCATCGCGGAGAGGACCGTGATCAGCTGGTCCAGGAACGGCAGCGTGTATCCGTCCAGAACCGGGCGGGTGTCCGATCCCCGAACGGAGGCCAGCTCCGCGCGGCGCTTGCCGAAGCCGAGGTACATGGCGAGCATGAAGGTCACGATGTAGATCCACGGCGAGAATTCCTTGACCGGGGTCAGGGTCGCGCCGCAGCGTACGCGGAGGATGAAGAGGATGCCGATGGTCATGACGTCAATGATCGGCAGATGCTTCAGCTTGAAGCTGTAGGCGAGGTTGACAGCCGTGATGATCAGGCACATGAGCAGGAAATCCGGCTTCAGCAGATAGGCGATGATGTACGCGGCCAGGAAGAGGCAGACGCAGAAGATCCGCCCACTGCGGACGGAGATCTGCCCGGAGGCGATGGGACGGTTCTTCTTCTGCGGATGCTTGCGGTCCGCTTCCGCGTCCACGAGGTCATTCAATGTGTAAACGCCGCTCGAAAGCAGGCAGAGGACTACGAAGCCGATAACGGTGACCAGGAGCGAGCGGGGGTTCAGAAATTGACGGTCGAAAATCATCGGCGCGAAGATGAAAAAGTTCTTCGGGTACTGCCGCGGCCGCATTTCTCTGATGTAAGGTTTGATTTTATTCCACATTTGTTTTCCGCTCCTTTCTGTAGATTATATAACAAATAA
>CAVCBG010000155.1:0-4409 GCA_963600285.1 Anaerovoracaceae bacterium | reverse complement strand
TCGCGATCCGCGAAGGCGGTCTGACCGTTGGTGCCGGTTCCGTTACCGAGATCATTGCTTAATAAGAGGCGCTAATGGCTAAACAGAAGATTCGTATCCGTTTGAAGGCTTTTGATCATCGCATTCTTGATCAGTCCGCGAAACGGATTGTCGACACTGCCGAACGCAGCGGTGCCCAGGTTGTCGGTCCGGTTCCCCTTCCGACCAAAATCGAACGCTTCACTGTTCGTCGTTCTACCTTCATTGATAAGGACTCCCACGAACATTTTGAAGTCCGCACTCACAACCGTATGATCGACGTCCTCGATCCGGATTCCAAGACCATCGATATGCTGATGCGTCTGAATCTGCCCGCCGGCGTTGACATCGAGATCAAAATCTGATCCGATAATACGTGAAATGAAAGAGGCATTCCTTCGGGAGTGCCTCTTTTTTGTCTTTATTTCCCTCCGAATGGCGCAATATGGCTTGACAACGGTTATAATTGATGAAAATGCGTAATTGCGCCGACGGCGATTTTCACCGTAAGCGCATGCGAAACTTTGAAAGATATCCCTGTCTTCCGTCGGAATCCGTCGGAAGACGGATGAGAACAGGAAACAAAAAAGATGCTTGTAAATGTAATTGGAATGGGGTACATCGGTCTGCCAACCGCGTTGATGATGGCTTCGCACGGCGTGAATGTGATCGGCACCGACTACAACGCCGAACGCATCAATGAACTGAACCACGGCGGCAAGGCTTTTGAGGAAAAGGGCCTCGCCGAGCTCTTCGACGCCGCCCGCGCGGCGGGGATCCGCTTCTCGGAACAGTATCAGAAGGCGGATGTCTACATCGTCTCCGTGCCGACGCCTTACATCAAGCAGACGCGCAAGATCGACCCGCACTATGTCGTCACGGCCTGCAAAAGCGTGCTGGATATCTGCGATGACGACGCCATCCTCGTGGTGGAGTCAACCATCTCCCCGGGGACGATTGATAAATTCGTCCGTCCGCTGCTGAACGGCCGCAAGATCCGCCTTGCCCACGCGCCGGAACGCATCATTCCGGGCAACATGCTTCAGGAACTCGTCCATAACTCCCGCACGATCGGCGTCGATGACAAAGAAACCGGCGAGATCATCAAGGGTCTGTACGCCTCCTTCTGCGAAGGCGAGATCGTCGTCACGGACATCCGCACCGCTGAAATGAGCAAGGTCGTCGAGAACACCTTCCGCGACATCAACATCGCCTTCGCGAATGAGCTGGCGAAGATCTGCCACGAGGCCGGGATGGACGTCTACGAGGTGATCCGCATCGCGAACCGCCATCCCCGCGTCAACATTCTGACCCCGGGCCCGGGCGTCGGCGGACATTGCATCTCCGTGGATCCCTGGTTCCTGGTCGGGGATTACCCGAAGCTCGCGTCCCTCATTCACACCGCGCGCGAGGTCAATGACGGAATGCCCGCCTTCGTGCTGAAGCGCATCGGCGAGATCATGAAAGAAAACGGCATGGACGACCTCTCCCGCGTCGGCCTTTACGGCTTGACTTACAAGGAAAATGTGGACGACACCCGCGAAAGCCCGACCCTGCAGCTGCTGGATGTGATCCGCTGCACGGAACGCAACATGCCGCAGGTTTACGATCCCTTCGTCTCCCGCGACATTGTCCCGAATCAGCACCACGACCTCGCTTCCTTCTTGAAGGCCTGCGACTTGGTCGTCATTATGGTCGGCCACAGCGAACTTCGCGACGACCTCAGCGTTCTGGACGGGAAGATCGTCTTCGACACCCGCCACATCATGCCCAAACGGGACCGCTGCTATACCTTATGAAACCGAACGGAGAGACGGAGCTGCCCATGATCAGCGTATTGATGGGCGTGCTGAACTGCGAATCCACGCTGGATGAGAGCATCCGCTCCGTCCTCTCTCAGACGGAATCCCGCTGGGAGCTGATCGTCTGCGACGACGGCTCCACGGATGGGACCGCCGACGTCATCCGCGCTTGGGCGGAACAATACCCCGGGCAGATCATCTTCCTCCAAAACGACCGCAATTACGGCCTAAGCCATACCCTGAACCGCTGCCTGGAACAGGCCCGCGGGGAATACATCGCGCGTATGGATGGGGATGACCGCTGCGCCGCGGACCGCTTCGCCAAGGAGCTCGCATCCCTCGAGGCGCATCCCGAAATTGCCATCGTCAGCACGGATATGGAATGCTTCGACGAGAACGGCACTTGGGGTCTGCGTCAATACCCGACCGATCCGCAGCCCGCGGATCTCGTTCACGGAACGCCGTTCTGCCACGCCGCGTGCATGGTGCGGACGGCCGCGATTCGCGAAGTGGGCGGGTACTCCGAAGCGGAGGACCGCGCCCGCGTTGAGGACTACGACCTGTGGGTGCGGATGTACGCGAAGGGGTACCGCGGCCATAACATTCATGAACCGCTGTACGCCATGCGGGATGACCGCGACGCCGCCGGGCGGCGCTTGTGGAAGTACCGCGTGAATGAAGCCCGCGTCCGCCTTGACGCGGTGCGGCTGCTCGGATTGCCGAAAGCAAAGGCAGTCTACGCCCTGCGTCCGCTGCTCCTCGGCCTGCTGCCGATGGGCGTCTACCGCTTCCTGCATAACCGCAAACTGCGGAAGGAGTCCGCGTGAAACGGGTGCTGTTCCTCATTCATGACCTTGGCCCCGGTGGCGCGGAAAAGGTGTTGGTGAACTTCGCCAACGGCCTCGACCCCGCTGAATTCGACGTGACGGTCAAGACCCTCTTCAATTGGGGCGTCAACCGCGAATTCCTTGACCCGCGCGTCAAATACGAATCCCTGTACAGCCGGGACATCCGCGGCAATTCGCATTGGATGAAGCTGTGGACGCCGGAGCGGCTCTATCAAAAGACCGTGAAGGGAGACTACGACATCGTCGTCTCCTTCCTTGAAGGGCCGACCGCCCGCGTTGCCGGCGGCTGCCCCGCGGACGGTCCGAAAGTCGTGGACTGGATCCATACACCGATCCTGACGGAGGCGAAATTCCGCGAGGGATTCAGGAACACCGACGAGGCGCTGCGCTGTTACGGCCGAGCCGACCGGACGGTTTTCGTCTCGAATGACGTTCGGGAAGCTTTCGAACGTTTCTGTCAGCCGAAGCACGGCGTTGTCCTTTATAATGTTTACGACAGCGATGGCATCCGCGAGAAAGCCGGGCTCGTCCCCACGGAGCCGGCAATGGAGGCCGACGCGCTGTATTGGTGCGGTATGGGCAAGCTGATCCCGCTGAAAGGCTGGGATCGGATGCTCACGATTCAGAAGCGCCTCCGCGGCGAAGGCATTCCCGCCCGCTTCCTGATCCTCGGGGACGGTCCGCAGCGGGATGAACTTCGCGCCCGGGTCGAGGCGGACGGCCTCACGGACTCCGTGACTTTCGCCGGCTATCAGACCAATCCTTATCAATACCTCTCCCGCTGCGCGCTCTTCGTCTGCGCCAGTGAGCGGGAAGGCTTCTCCACGGCCGCGGTGGAGTCGCTGATCTGCGGGACGCCGGTGTGCTCCGTGAATGTCGGCGGGATGCGCGAGATTTTGGGCGAGAACAACGAATACGGTGTGGTGACGGAGAACGATGACGAGGCGCTCTACGCGGCGGTCAAACGTTTCCTGACCGATGCCGCTTATCGGGATGAATACCGCCGCAAGGCGGTTGAACGGGCGGACGCGGTTTTCTCCCGCGCTGCCGCTGTCAAAGCTGTTGAGAAGATGCTGCTGGAGCTGTGAAATGAAGACTCGAGACTATTCCCTGGATATCCTGCGGATCCTCGCCTGTGTGATGGTGGTCGGGATCCATACCACGATGGAGGGCTGGTACAATATTTCGCCGCGCTCCTATAACTGGATCGTGCTGAATTTCTACGACACGCTGGTGCGTCCGGCGGTGCCGCTCTTCTTCATGATCAGCGGCGCGCTCTTCCTGAGCAAGGACAGCATTGACATCAAAAAGCTTTGGACGAAGAACATCCTTCATCTCTTCATCATTTACGTCATTTGGGTCGTCTTTTACGCGGTCATGAACAACGGCGTGCACAAAGTCCTGGCGGATCCCTCCATCGTTTGGAATGAGGTCACCGGGCCGAATCCGCAGTATCATCTGTGGTATCTGCGCGAGTTGATGAATTGCTACGCCGTCGCGCCGCTGCTTTGGCATCTCGTCCGCGCGCTGGACCGCAAGGGCGTCCGCTATTTTCTCACGCTGTTCCTGGTCTTCGGCATCCTGCGCATGACGGTCGCCGACCTGCCCTTCCTGCCGAAATGGATCCTCGAGCAGATCAATCTCTTCATCAATATGGACTTCGTCGGCTACGTCGGCTATTTCCTGCTCGGGTATTTCCTTTACACCGGCTTCATCAAGCTCTCCCGCGGGAAGCTGTGGA
>CAVCBG010000154.1:0-4419 GCA_963600285.1 Anaerovoracaceae bacterium | reverse complement strand
TCGCGATCCGCGAAGGCGGTCTGACCGTTGGTGCCGGTTCCGTTACCGAGATCATCGCCTAAATCAGTTAGTAATCACTGCAGAGCCGGTGGAGTAATTTGCCGGCTCTGATACCTTGAAAAAAAAGGAGTGTTCGGCCGGGAGGCCGGACGAAATCAGAAATGGCATCTAAGAAGAAAGATATCCGACCCGTGATCACGCTGGCCTGCACCGAGTGCAAGGAACGCAATTACACGACTCAGAAGAATCGTCGTAATGACCCCGGCCGTCTCGAACTGATGAAGTTCTGCAGCCGCTGCCGCAAACACACACTGCATCGCGAAACCAAATAAGCCAATTGTTTATGGGTTTTTGAAAGTCTGTGATATAATCAATCCAGACTTATAGGGGAATAGCTCAATTGGCAGAGCGCCTGTCTCCAAAACAGGAGGTTGTGGGTTCGATTCCTGTTTCCCCTGCCTTTGCTGGAATCGCCGCTGTTTCAGCGGCGTTTTCAATATAAATTATCGAATCGCTTTCAAGGAGTTTACCATGGCAGATTCCAATAACAAGAAAAACGACAAGCAGGCTGTCAAGAAGCCGAACCGCATCCAGAAATGGTGGCGTGAAACCGTTGGCGAACTTCGCAAGGTCACTTGGCCGTCCAAAGAAGACGCTATCAAGATGACGAAGGTCACCGCCATTGTTGTTATCGGTTCCGCGGTCGTCCTCGGCCTGGTCGATTTTGTCTTCTCCGAACTGGTCAGCCTGATCATCGGTTGATAAAGGAAAACGGGCTATGAGCAACAACGAGTTCAACGAACCGGAAGATATGATCGAGAATGACGCGATGTCTGTTGACAACGCGGAGCTTAACGATCCCGATTTGATTCCGGAAGATGGCTGGAAAGCCGAAAAGCCCGCCGGAAAAAGATCGTCCAAGAAGTCCCGCGCCGAGAAACAGCCCGCTGTTTCCGAAGAAGACGAGAAGATTGAAAGCGTCGATGAAGCTTATTGGTACGTCGTCCACTGCTATTCCGGGTACGAAAACAAGGTCTGCTTCAACCTTCAGCAGCGCATTGAAACAATGGGCATGAAGGACATGATCTTCGACGTCATCGTCCCGCAGCAGGAAGAGATCGAGATCAAAGACGGCAAGCGCAAGGTCCTCAAGCGCAACATCTTCCCGGGCTACGTGCTCGTCCAGATGAAGATGACGGAAGAGTCCTGGTTCATCGTCCGCAACACGCCGGGCGTCACCGGCTTCATCGGCATGGGCAAGCAGCCGACTCCGCTGCGCCCCGAAGAAGCCAAAGAGATCTTCAAACGCGCCGAAGCCGAAGCTCCGCACGTCAACGTCTCCTTCCATGAAGGCGAAAAAGTCCGCATCATCGATGGACCTTTCAACGACTTCACCGGTGTGGTTTCCTCCATTGACGCCGAGAAGTCCAAGGTCCGCGTCATGGTCAACTTCTTCGGCCGTGAAACACCGGTCGAGCTCGACTTCCTGCAGGTCGAAAAGTCATAAAGTACCAATTAATTTCGTAAACAGCCCCGGTTTATGTTATAATATCGGGGTTTGAATTTTGTGGAAGGGCAGCGTGCCCGTTATCACCACCAAGGAGTTTATTGTGGCAAAGAAATTAAAAGCAATTGTAAAGTTGAATCTGACTGCCGGTAAAGCCAATCCTGCGCCTCCGGTAGGTCCTGCGTTAGCCAGCCATGGTATCAACATTATGGCCTTCTGCAAGGAATACAACGCGAAGACGACCAGCAAAATGGGCGAAATCCTCCCTGCCGAAATCACCATCTATACCGACGGCTCCTTCACTTTCATTCTGAAGACCCCTCCGACCGCGTATCTGCTCAAGAAAGCCGCGGGTATTGAGACCGCTTCTGCCACCGGCAGCAAGGCCAAGGTCGCGAAGATCACGAAGGCTCAGATCCGTGAAATCGCTGAAACGAAGTTCAAGGATACCAACGCCCCGACGATTGAAAGCGCCATCAAACAGGTTGAAGGCACTGCCCGCAATATGGGCCTCCAGATTGTTGATTAGTTTCGTGGAAGAAGGGTATATCCCCTCGCTTGCACCACAAGGAGTTATAAATGGCAAAGCACGGTAAGAAATTTAATGAAGCTCAGAAAAAGGTAGATCGCAACAAGTACTATTCCGTCAAGGAAGCGATCGACCTCGCGAAGGAAACCGCGGTAACGAAGTTCGATTCCACCATCGAAGTCCACATGAAGACCGGTTTGGATCCGCGTCAGGCTGACCAGCAGATCCGCAACGTCGTTGTCCTGCCGAACGGCTTGGGCAAGACCGTCCGCGTCTTGGTCTTCTGCCAGGGCGAAGGTGTTGCGAAGGCTCAGGAAGGCGGCGCTGATTACATCGCCGATTCCGATGAATGGATCCAGAAGATTCAGGGCGGTTTCGCCGATTTCGATGTCGCGATCGCTACCCCGGATATGATGGCGAAGGCCGGCCGTCTGGGCCGTGTCCTCGGTCCCCGCGGTTTGATGCCGAACCCGAAGGCCGGCACCGTCTGCGCGCCCGCCGATCTGCCGCGTGTGATTCGTGAAGCGAAGGCCGGTCGTGTTGAGTTCCGTCTCGACAAGTCCGCGAACCTGCATGTGCCCGTTGGCAAAGCTTCCTTCACCGCCGACCAGCTGTACGAAAACGTCAGCGCTTATCTTGACGCCGTCAAGAAGGCGAAGCCGACCGGCGCGAAGGGCGCTTACATCAAGCGCGTCACCATCACCAGCACGATGGGCCCCGGCATCAAGGTCGACTTGGCCAACGCCATGAACCTCGGCGCTGCTGAGTAATTGATCTGTCAGCTGAAAATAAAGAAGAGCGGCGAATAACCGCTCTTTTTTGTCCTATTGATATCAACCCCGCGCGGATCCCTCCCGCGGGGCAAAGGAACCGCTCCCGCCTATGAACAAAAGGGAAATCTTCGTCAAAGCGTTCAAGGACTCGATCCCCGTCCTCAGCGGGTACCTGGTGCTCGGCATGGGCTACGGCATCATCATGCACACGAAGGGCTTCGGCGCCCTCTGGACCGGGGCGTGCAGCCTCTTCGTCTATGCCGGCGCCATGCAGTTCGCCGCCGTGGACATGCTCGCGGCCGGGGCTTCGCTGTGGACAGTCGCGCAGACGACGCTCTTCGTGAATGCCCGCCACCTTTTCTACGGCATCTCGATGATCGACCGCTACAAGAACACCGGCGCGGCGAAGCCGTTCCTGATCTTCGGCTTGACGGATGAGACGTATTCGCTCGTCAGCCGCGAGGAGGCGGCGGGAATGCCGCGGTCGTACTTCGTCTGGGTGACGCTGCTGGATTACCTGTATTGGTTCACGGGCAGCATCCTCGGCTCGCTTTTCGGGGAGCTGATCAAGGTCGACACCACCGGCGTGGACTTCGCGCTGACGGCGCTCTTCGTCTCGATCGTGGTGGAGCAGTGGAAGAATCATAAGTCCCGCATCCCGACGCTGATCGGGTTCGCGGCTTCCATCTCGATGCTGCTGCTTGTCGGGCCGACGTACTTCATGATCCCGGCGATGATTTTGATCCTCATCGGGCTCACCGTCACCCGCGGCGTTTGGGAACGGAAGGGGCAGTCATGACCACAGCGCATCGAATCGCCATCATCGCCGTCATGGCGGCGGTAACTATTTTCATCCGCTTCTTCCCGTTCGTTGTCTTCGGACGCGGGAAGCAGACCCCGCCCTTCCTCATGTATCTCGGGCAGGTCCTGCCCGCGGCCGCGATGGCATTGCTCGTCGTGTACGCGCTCAAGGGCGTGTCGGTGACGACGTCTCCGTACGGGATCCCGGAGCTCATCGCCGTGCTGCTGACGGCGGCGCTGCAGTATTGGAAGGGGAACACCCTCGTCAGTGTGATCTGCGGGACGGTCTGTTATATGATCCTCGTGCAGATGGTTTTTTAGAGGTAAATTATGGAAAACATGTGGGCGCCCTGGCGCAGCCAATATATCAGCGGCACCTCCGACCCGGAGAAGCCGAAGTCGGACGCGTGCGTCTTCTGCGAGGTTTTGAAGTGCGAAGACGACGCCGAGCCGTATATTATCTACCGCGGTGAGTTCTGCTTCGTCATGCTCAACCGCTATCCTTACAACAACGGACACCTGCTCGTGATGCCGAAGCGTCACATTCAGCGCCCGGATATGATGAACGACTCCGAACGCGTTGAGCTGATGAACCTGCTCGTCAAGGCGCAGACGGTTCTCTACGACGTCTACAAATGCCAAGGCGTCAACATCGGCGCCAACATCGGCGAAGCCGCCGGCGCCGGCATTGCTCAGCATATGCACTTCCACGTCCTCCCCCGCTGGCGCGGCGACACGAACTTCATGACCACCACCGCCGACGTCCGCGTCATCCCCGAATCCCTTGAGGAGACATGGGGGAAGATCAG
>CAVCBG010000153.1:0-4420 GCA_963600285.1 Anaerovoracaceae bacterium | reverse complement strand
AGGCGGGCGAATAATTGTGTATCAGTTATCGGCAGGAGAAAATGACATTTCTCCTGCCGCTTTTTGTGATATACTAGGCTTATTCATGACTGTATTGGTTCAGGAATATTTTTGGGCGAAGAGATTCCCGAGCTAATAAAACAACAGCCAAATATGAGGTAACATGAATCCCAGTCCCGTATATGAATTGCCGGAGCACTTTGCTCAACGCAACGGCTTGAAATTCAATGACTACATGCTGTTGTCCCGTGCTTTGACGCACAGCTCTTTTCTGAATGAGCACCCCGACGCGATTGAAGACAACGAACGCCTGGAGTTTCTGGGCGACGCCGTGCTTGATTTTATGATCGGCGCCTGGCTCTATAACCGCTACCCGGAAATGAAGGAAGGGCAGCTCTCGAAGTACCGTTCCTCGCTGGTGCAGACCACCACGCTCGCGGAGTTCGCCCGCCGGATCGACATCGGCCAGGCGCTGCGCCTCGGCCGCGGTGAATACCTTGCCAGCGGCAAGTCCAAGACCGCGCTGCTCTGCGACGCTTTTGAAGCTCTGGTCGGCTCGATCTATCTCGATCAGGGACTCGAAGCCGTCCGCGCGTTCGTGATGCCCTTCATGGAAGGCGCGATTGATGATATCATCGCCAACCATAAGGATGATGACGCCAAGAGCCGCCTTCAGGAGATCCTCCAGGCGAAGAACCTCCCCGTCCCGAGCTATGATGTTGTCCGCGAGATCGGCCCCGACCATTCCAAGATTTACGAGATCGAGGTCTGCGTCGGCGATAACCGCCTGGGCATCGGGCAGGGCAGCAGCAAGCAGAAGGCAGCCAAGGAAGCCGCCCGCAACGCGTTGATCGAACTCGGTTACGACAGCAACGGACAGGCGGCAGGATAGCAGCTCGATGCCTCCCCGAATGAAATCCATAGAGATGCAGGGATATAAGACCTTCGCGAACAAGGTCTTATTTGAGTTTCCCATGCCGATCACCGCGATCGTCGGCCCGAACGGCTCGGGGAAGTCGAACATCTCGGACGCCATCCGCTGGGTTTTGGGGGAGCAGTCCTATTCCGTCCTCCGCGGCCACCGTACGACCGACATGATCTTCTCCGGCTCGGAGAAGAAAGCCCGCGCGGGGATGGCCTCCGTCACCATTACTTTTGACAATTCCGAACATTGGCTCCCCATCGACTACGAGGAAGTCGCGGTCACCCGCCGCGCTTACCGCGATGGGCAGAATGAATACCTGCTGAACGGACAGCGCGTCCGCCTGAAGGACATCAACGAACTGCTGGCGCAGTCCGGCCTCTCCGAACGCACGTATACCATCATCGGCCAGGGCTTGATCGACACGGCGCTCTCCGCCAGTCCGGAAGACCGCCGCCGCTTCTTTGAGGAAGCCGCGGGCATCGGCCTCTTCCGTTCCCGCCGCGAGGAGTCCCTGAACCGCCTCACCGAGACGCAGAAGAATCTCGTCCGCATCACGGATATCCTCTCCGAGCTGGAGCCCCGCGTCCGCAGTCTGGAACGCCAGGCGAAGCGCGCCGAGGAATACAACAACGTCTCCAACGAGCTGAAATCCCTGCTGCGGGATTGGTACGGCTACCATTGGCATCACGACCAGCGCGACATGGCGCTGGTGAAGGAACGCTGCGCCATTCAGGAACGCAAGACGAACGAGATCCGCGCCGAGTTCGCCGATCTGGATAAATCCCTGCGCGCGAAGCAGGATCAGATCCGCGACATGCGCCTGACCATCTCCGAAATGCACAAACGCGCCGCCGAGGCGCACAGCCGCATCGAGGAACTGACCCGGCGCGGGGCGATCCTTGATGAACGCCGCAACGCCGCCTCCGCGCAGATTCAGTCCGCGCGGGAGGAAACGGCTTCGCTGAATGAGGAGCTGCAGCTGATCGATGAACGGCGCGGCGAACTCAATTCCTCGCTGGACTCCCTGAAGTCCGAAGCGGAGGACGCGGCCGCCCGCAAGGCTGAATATCAAGCCGAATTGAACCGCCTGCAGAAGGAGCTTTCCGCGCTCAAGGAAGAGCTCCGCGGCAAGCGCGACGCCCAAACCAAGGCGGAGACGCAGTTGATCCGCCTGAAGTCCCGCGCGGATGACCTCCGCGACCGCACGGAATCCGTTGAGAAGACCCTGCCGGAGCTTCGTTCCAAGCTGGAACGGCTGGAGCAGTCCCAGCGGAATTTTCAGGCGGAGAATCAGATTTTTTACGACACCCAGAAGCAGAACGAAGAGAAGCTCGCCGCCGCGGTTTCCGAGATCGCGGGCATTGAGGATGAGCTCACCCGCAAGGACGCGCTGCTGCGCGACCTGCGCCGGGTGAAGAACGGCCTCGACGCGGAGCTCTCGAAAGTCTCCGCCCGCCTTGACGTGCTCAATGACGCGGAGAAGAACTTCAGCGGCATGAACCAGGGCTCCCGCTTCGTGGCGCAGTCCGCGAAGAACGGCAAGATCAAGCGCGGCGTCCGCGTGCTGCAGAGCCTGCTGATCGTCCCCAAGGAATACGAGACCGCCGCCGCGGCCGCGCTCGGGGATGAGCTTGACGCGGTGCTGCTGGACACTTCCGAATGGGATAACGCCATGGATCTGCTGACCGCCTCCCAGAGCGGGCGGGCGGTGTTCCTGCCCGACAGCGCGGATGCACCCGCCGCGGATGACGCCTCCGACCTGAACGGCGTCACGCCGTTGATGGACGTGATCCAATGCCCGGACGACATCCGCCCGGTGACGGAGCGCCTGCTCCGCGGCACCTATCTCGCGGAGTCGAGAATCCGCGCCCTGGAACTTCGCGCCAAGCTGCGCCCGGATCAGCGCATCGTCACCCCCTCCGGCGATCTCTTCCGCGGGGACGGCTCGGCCGTTTCCGGCAGCGAGGGACGGCAGAAGCTGCTCTCCCGCACGAGAGAGATCCGCGAGATGAATGATTCCATGAACGCCCTGCGTGAACAGCAGACCGCGTCCGCGAATGACATCACCGCCGCGGAGAAGGAGCTCGCGAACCTGCGCGACCGTCAAAAGGAAAAGACCGCCGACCGCGCGAAGCTGCAAACGGCGGTGAACGAGATGCAGAAGAAGCTCAATCAGCTCGCCATCGAGAAAGAGAAGCTGGCGCAGTCCGTCAACTTCCAGAAACAGCGCGTGCAGGACGCCTCCGTTCAGCTTGAACAGTACAAGAAGCAGTCCGACGAGGTCGCGGGGCAGATCACTGCCGCGGAAGCGGACCGCGACAAGTTCCGCGCGGAATGCCGCGAGGTTCAGGACCGCGTCAACCGCGTGCAGCTGACGGACCTGCAGGACCAGGTCCAGCATTGGAATGTGAGCTGCGCGGTGCTTCAGAAGTCCATCTCCGAGACGGAGACCCGTCTGCGCGAGAATGATGATGAACGGCTGAAGAACGAGAAAAAGCAGAAGCAGCTCGAGGACCGCGTCTATGCCGCGGAGAAATCCGTGACCGAGATGGATGAAGAGCTCGCCGAGATTCGCGACGAAAGCGCGGAAGCCGCTCAGGCCGCCGCGGACATTGCCGGCGAGACCGCTCCCGCCGAAGCCGCGTTGAAGAACGCCGAAGAGAAGCTCCGCCTCTCGCAGGAGAACTCCCGCAATTATCAGCAGCGCGTCGTTGCCGCGGAACGGATGCTGGCGCAGGCCCAGCTTGAAGTCACCCGCCAGGATGACCGCCTGGAATCCCTGAAGAAGCGCATTGAGGACGACCTCGGCTTGGTCAACTTCATGTACGACGAGAACGTGACCGGGCAGAACACATTGCCGCTGGGCGCGATGGCCGCCGACCTGCCGCAGATCGAGATTTTGTCCGAAGACTTGGAAGAGCAGATTCAGCGCCGGAAAAACCACCTGCGGCGGCTCGGCTCCGTGAATACCGAAGCGCTGACGGAATATAAGGACGCGGTGGAGCGCTACGAGTACCTGACCGCGCAGATGGACGACCTGAAGAAGGCCGACGCCGATCTGCGTCAGGTCATTGCCGAACTGGACCGCATGATGGAGACCGCCTTCCTCAAGACCTTCGACCGCGTGCAGGAAGAGTTCAAGCAGATGTTCGTCCGCCTCTTCGGCGGCGGCAGCGCGCGCCTGGCCTTGACCGATCCCAACGATGTCAACGCCTCCGGCATCGAGATCGCGGCCAAGCTCCCCGGCCACCGCGAACAGGAACTGTCGCTGCTCTCCGGCGGCGAACGTTCGCTGACTTCGGTGGCGTTGATCTTCGCCCTGCTGCGCGTCAGCCCGACGCCCTTCTGCGTCATGGATGAAGTCGACGCCGCCCTTGACGAGGCGAATGTCGGCCGCTTCTGCGAGCTGCTCAAAGAGCTCTCCGCCGGCACGCAGTTCCTCGTCATCACGCATAACCGCAACACCGTCGAGGCTTCGAATGTGATCTACGGCAT
>CAVCBG010000152.1:0-4430 GCA_963600285.1 Anaerovoracaceae bacterium | reverse complement strand
AGAGCGGAATTGCTTCCGCTCTCTTTTTTTCTTCGGATCAAATGTACCCTTCGATCCGAGGGGATTGGTATATTTTAGTCTTTGTTGTCGGATTTCGCGACTTTGATGACTTCACGGCCTTTGTAGTAGCCACAGCTCGGGCAAACTGTGTGCGGAAGGCACATCTCACCGCAATTCGGACACTGGGTCAGATTCTTCGGGGTGAGGAAATCATTCGCGCGGCGGCGATCACGTCGGGCGCTGGAAACTCTTCTTTTCGGAAGTGGTGTCATTCTGTATACTCCTCAATACTTCAACTCAAATATACCATCTTTTAGGCGTTAAATATTATATGCGTTCTGTCAATTCCCGTCAAGCGGAATTTCGGCTTTTGCTTACATTTTTCATGCCAATTTTCGGCCGCGGTTATATCTCTTTGAAGACCTTGCCCATCTTCTGGTACTCGCGTTCAACGCCGCGCAGGAGGCCGGCTTTGTTGATCTTCTTCATGTCGTTGGCGGCCGCCTCGTAGACAGCGGTCACCACGGCGTTGCGGATGTTGCCGCCGGCGATCTTATAGGCGGCGGCGAATTCCTTCAGGTCAACGTCGGCGTCGCGTTCGATATTCTTCGGAATGAGCAGCTCCCACAGACGCAGGCGGGTTTCCTCATCCGGGAAGGGATAGTCGATGATGAAGTGAATACGCCGGGTGAAGGCTTCATCCAGGTTGGCGCCGAGGTTCGTCGCCATCAGGACAATGCCGTCATAGGTCTCAATGCGCTGGAGCAGGTAGCCGACTTCGATATTGGCGTAGCGGTCATGGGAGTCGCCGACGTCGGAACGCTTGCCGAAGAGGGAATCCGCCTCGTCGAAGAAGAGGATGACGTTGCTGGAGCTGGCCTCGTCGAAGATGCGCTCGAGGTTCTTCTCGGTCTCGCCGATGTATTTGCTGACGATGGTCGAGAGGTCGACGCGGTAGAGCTCAAGTCCGAGCTCGCCGGCGATGACCTGCGCGGAAAGGGTTTTGCCCGTTCCCGGCGCGCCGGTGAAGAGGGCGGAGATGCCCTTGCCGGAGACGAGCTTCTTCTGAACGCCCCAGTCCTCGAGGACCATGGAGCGGTTCTTGACCATGTTGATGAGGTCCATCAGCTCGCGCTTCTGCTTCTCGGGGAGGATCAGGTCGGAGAGGTTATAACGCGGAGGCATCTTGTCCGCCAGCTCGGCGAGGTGATGCATGGAGCTGACGCGGGCACCTTCGTAGAGGTCCGCCACGGTGAGCGGACGGTCTTCGCGGATGGCAATGCCGAGCGCGGTGCTCACGGCGGAGCGGATCTGCGCGTACGTCAGGGCGAACTGCCCGGCGAGGGTGCGCAGCGCGCGGTCGTCGACTTCATCCGCGCAGGGCAGATCGGCGAGTCCGTATTTCCAGATCGTGAAGCGCTGGGCGCCGGTCATGAACTCGATCGGGCAGCGCAGGATGCAGCGGGTCTCCTCAAAGTCGGAGGGAGTGAAGACGAACTCGCGGCCGGTAATGAAAACCACCGGCACGGCGCTCTTCATCAGGGCTTTGCCGATCACGGTCGGCATCACGCCGCCGGAGTCAATCAATTCATTCAAGCCGTAAAGCACCAGCACGGCGTGATTCAGCACGCAGTCCCGCAGCGCGTAACGCAGCAGCGGCAGGGTGTCCTCCGGCTTCAGGTCTTTCAGGTCCAGCTTCAGCAGCGGGCGTTTCAGCTCCGTGCCGACGCCTTCCGCCGCGGCGAAAAGCAGGGATTCATCCGGACCGTAAAGGGAGATCATCGGCACCGATTCGCCGCCGATCTCGGCCATCTCCACCGCGTTCGTGACGGCAAGGGGAACCACCGGCTCCGACGCGTAAGCTTCCTCGGTCATCGGGCGGGCGGGATTCAATTCCGCGCGGCCGCCGTAAATGTCGAGGCGGACCGCTCCGCTCAGCCATTCGGGAACGCCGAACGCCGGTCGGAAGGCGGTATTCAGATCAATGATCTCCGCGCCGCCGACAGGTTCGATCAGCGCGTTCGAGATCAGGCGGCCGTCGCGCTGCAGCCAGCGCATGTTGGCGAAGCGCTCCGTGCCGGAGATTTTTGAGAGATTCAGCAGGAACGAAGCCTTCGGATACTCGCTGCCCTGCATCAGAGTATAGAAGCGGGCATAGCGTTCATCAAGCGCTTCCGCCAGCACAGCCGTCAGGAAGAGGAGCTCCGCCTCGTTCAGGCCGAAGCGGCGCTGAAGCTCCAGCACCGGGATCGCCGTGCCGTTCTTCTCCGCCTCATCGCGCAGGGAGGTCAGCCGTTCATTCAGCTCCGCCAGGCGCTTGTTCAGGTCGGAGAGCTCGTCGGCGCTGACATCCATCAACTCATTCCGCGGATCATCCAGGATCGCGGAGACGAGTTCGCGGACCTCGGCGCGGCTTCCTTCACCGCCCTGCAGGGTCTGCGGGTAGAGCTGTAAATTGACCAGCGACAGCAGCGTGCGCAGGTATTCGGTGCCGTTCGTGTCAGTCATTGATATTGTACTTCTCTCTCATATGGCGGACAACGCGGTTGAAGATCTCGGATTCGTCCGCGGGCTCCATCTGCTGTTTAGCCGTGTAGCGCAGCAAGCCCATCGTGAAGTCCACGCTGCCGTTCTGCGTAAAGCGGAGCTTGCCGTAGCAGGGAATGTCCGTGCCGGCCAGGTCGCGCATCGAAGTGCTGACGGTGTCGCGGTACGCCTCAATGAACTGACGGCGCGTCTCGGCGCTGTCCGTGTTGTCGGTCAGGAAGCCGAAGAAGTTCTTGTTCTCGGCAGGCGCGTTCTTCCGCGCCTCAATCAAGGCGCTCGCCGCCACGTACCCCGCCGCGTATCCCATGGCTTCATCGTAAGTCGTGATGTCGGACGGGCATTTGCTCATGTCGAGGGTCTGACGGACGAAATAGAGGTTGTCGTATTTCAGAATCTCATCGGTCACGCTGAAAGCGTCCATACCGCAGACGATCACCGCGGGAGGCGTCTGCCGTCCCTGCCAGGATTCCATGACCTCGTTCAGGTCGCTCTTGGTCTGCGAATAGTTACCGACGATCACGACGATATCCAGGTCGTTCATGCGGGTCTGGTCGGTCTTCCACTCATTGGCAATCGTCTCGTCGAGGTAATTCTCCGGATAGGCGGAATAAATCTCAAGGTCCGCGCCGTTCGACATCAGGGACTGGCCGATGAGGACCGCGGTATTGTGTCCGTTGAAGTCATCCGGGAAGAAGATCGCCGCCTTGACGGAATAGTCCGGAACGACGGAATCCTCGAAGAGATAGCTTTCGAGATTGCGGTTGAAACCGACGGGATAAATCTTTTCCGAGAAATAGTCGGCGTAAGCTTCCGAGGAGGGCGAGAGGTTCAGCGCCTGGCTTGTGGTGCCGGAGTCAAACAGGTCGCCGTCAATGAACGGGATCAGGATCGGGACGCTGAAGAACTCCGCTTCGCCTTCCGCGTACTGCGTGCCGACAGCGGTGTTCGCGCCGACCGTCAGCAATACATCCGTGCTTCTCAGGTAGGCGGCGATCTCGCTCATGAACTCAATCGTGTCCTGCTGTTCGGAGATGGCGTATTCGTAAATATCCACCTCGGCGGAGACGTCATTCGCCGCGCGGATAAAGCCGGCCCGTTCGAGCTGAACCTGTTCCGAAGCCTGCGTGTAATCCAGATAGCCGTCCTCCCCCTTGGGCGCGTCCCAAATGGTGAGGATATGCATCTCGTATTCATCTTTTTTCCCGCAGCCGCACAGCAGCAGGACCGCGGCCATCATCAAGAGCATTGTTTTCGTCAATTTTTTCATTGAACCGCTCCTCGTTTATTCATTGGTGCCGATCACCAGTTTCTCGCCGGTGAAAGCGGTAAGGTAGCACAGCGGCGAACCGACTTGGCTGACGTAAACCCGCGGGTTGAGGCCGGCGGAGAGCTTCACATTGCCCCAGCAGCCTTCTTCCGGTTCGGAGGCGATCAGCTCGTTGTTCTCGTCGTAAACATAGGTCGGCGCGTCCGTGTAGCAGTGCATCGGGTAATACAGCTGCGAGCAGTTCACCGTGAACGGATAGGCCATCATCTCGGTGGCAAGCGCGCCGCCGAAGCCGATGGAGTCGGACGCGGTGGTGTCGAGTTCAAGACTGTAAACCGACGCGACCTTGAGCGCGAAGGTCAGGCCTTCGGACTCGAAAATCGCGGAGCTACTGCCGACGTCGACGCTGCCCTTATAGCGGACGGAGATGGACTTGATGGTCACGGCGCGGTCGAGCATTTCGCGGACGGTCATGCCGTTCTCCATGATCTCGGTGCTGCCGAAGTCAAGTTGGAAGCCGATCTCGCTGTCCGTGACGTAGTTCGGGCTGATGGTGACGGTCTCCTCGGTGGGCATCGCCGCGCTGCCGGTCTCAATGACGACATCCATGCAGAAC
>CAVCBG010000151.1:0-4443 GCA_963600285.1 Anaerovoracaceae bacterium | reverse complement strand
TGATCGCGGCGGTCAGGGTAGTTTTACCATGGTCAATGTGGCCCATGGTACCCACATTGAGGTGGGGCTTGCTTCGGTCAAAATGCTGTTTTGCCATCTTTTCTCCCTTTAAATAAATGTAAACCTGTTATATACGGGCAAAAAGAGCCCTAAATCGGATTCGAACCGATGACCTCACCCTTACCAAGGGTGCGCTCTACCAACTGAGCTATTAGGGCTTGAAAAACTAATTGCCTAATGCTGATTTTCGCCGAGGCTTTATCGCGAATCAAGCCCTTTGAAAGTCAGTGGACGGTGAAGGATTCGAACCTCCGAAAGCTTCTGCTATCTGATTTACAGTCAGACCCCGTTGGCCACTTGGGTAACCGTCCATTATTTTATTGAAGTTGCTGTCAACTCCTCAGTGCCTTCAAGTTGTTCTTGGCTGCACTGACCGGTTTACAGCTGAGCCGACAATGGGGCTCGAACCCATGACCTGCCGCTTACAAGGCGGCCGCTCTGCCAACTGAGCTATGTCGGCGGATTTCAGGTTCACTTACCGCGCACCATTGTAACAGGAATTCGGCAATTCAGCAAGGAATTCATCAAATTTTCCGTTTTTGCGCTCGGAACATTTGTTTGTCCCTGTCACAAGAACGAATTATACACCAAACAAAAATTAATGCAACAAAAAACACAAAATTCGTTATATCGAATTTTCCCGTCATATTTATCTCCCCGCGCCTTGTCAAACATTCGAAGCTGTGTTTTAATAGGGACAAGTAAGCAGCCCCTGAAAGGCACTCTTATCCAGAGAGGTGGAGGGAAACGGCCCGATAATACCTCGGCAACCGGCCGCAAGAAACGGTCAAGGTGCCAATTCCGTCAGAGTAAAATAATCTGGAAGATAAGAGGGAATCCATCGACTTCGAACGAGCCCCCTTAGAATCCGCAAGGGGGCTTTTTGATAGGAGAAAACAATCTATGTCTACTTTCATGAACTCACCGAAGTTCTTCTTCACTTCCGAATCAGTCACGGAAGGCCATCCGGACAAGATGTGCGACCAGATCAGCGACGCTGTTCTGGACGCCTGCCTCGCCCAGGATCCGTATTCCCGCGTAGCCTGCGAAACCGCCATCAAGACCGGCTTCGTCCTCCTGCTCGGTGAAATCACCACCAAGGCCTTCGTCAACTTCGACGAGCTTGTCCGCAAGGTTGTCAATGAGATCGGTTACGACGACGCCCGCAAGGGTTTCGACGGCCACACCTGCGGCGTTCTTTCCGCCATCTGCTCCCAGTCCCCGGATATCGCCATGGGCGTTGACGCGGCGCTGGAAAAGAAGGAAGGCCTGATGACCGATTCCGACATCGAAGCCGTCGGCGCGGGCGACCAGGGCATTATGTTCGGTTACGCCTGCAACGAGACCCCGGTCCTCATGCCGCTGCCGATCTTCCTGGCTCACCGCCTGACCGAACAGCTGACCAAGGTCCGCAAAGACGGTACGCTGCCGTGGCTGCGCCCGGACGGCAAGTCCCAGGTCACGATCGAATACGCTTACGGCAAAGCCAAGCGCATTGACACGGTCCTCATCTCCACGCAGCACGCCGAGGAAGTCTCTCAGGAAGAGATCCGCGAAGCCATCATTAAGTATGTCATCAACCCGGTCCTCCCGGCTGACTTGGTCGACGGCGATCTGAAGATCTACGTCAACCCGACCGGCCGCTTCGTCATCGGCGGCCCGATGGGCGATGCCGGCGTCACCGGACGCAAGATCATCGTCGACACTTACGGCGGTATGGGCCGTCACGGCGGCGGTGCCTTCTCCGGTAAGGACCCCACCAAAGTCGACCGCTCCGCTGCCTACGCCGCGCGCTGGGTCGCGAAGAATGTCGTCGCCGCCGGTCTTGCCGACCGCTGCGAAGTCCAGCTGTCCTACGCCATCGGCGTGGCGAAGCCGCTGAGCATCAATGTCGAGACCTTCGGCACCGGTAAGATCGATGAAGAGAAGATCGCCGAGATCGTCTCCGAACACTTCGACCTGCGCCCGGGTGCCATCATCCGCGACCTGAATCTGCGCCGCCCGATCTTCCGCCAGACTGCCGCCAACGGCCACTTCGGCCGCGAGCTGCCCGACTTCACTTGGGAAAAGACCGACAAGGCCGCCGAGCTCCGCGCCGCCGCGGGTCTCTAAACCCAATCCGTTCAATAATGAAACACGCCCGGAATTCCGGGCGTGTTCTTTTTTCGGAAGGAGTTATGAAACTGTCGGCCGATTATTCGGCGTTGCCCTGCATGGGCTTGAAGACCTGTTCGGCAACGGCGGTAATATCCAAGCCGGCGAGGTCCTTGCCGGAGGTGGACAGGGAATACATGACGCCGGGGACGACGTCGAACCATTCGACGCATTGCACGGTCTCGTCGCCGTTCTTGCCGCTCATCAGCTTGCCGGAGCAGTAAGAGACTTCGACGTCTTCGGTGGAATCCCAGGTGACATAGATGCCGGAGAGGTCCTCGAATTCGGCGGTGCCCTTGACGCGGGCGGTGTATTCATTGCCGTTCAGCGTGAATTGAATCTCGCCGAGTTTTTCATCGGTCAGCACGCGGTAGATCACATTCTCCGCGCCTTCGGGGACGTTGAGGTCCAAGCCGCTCTTCTGAACGAAGCCTTCGGCGTCGGTCTCTTCCCAGGGGTTCGCCATGCCGACAGTCGGCTCGACGGTTTCGGTCTGTTTATTCGCGCAGGAAACCAGCACGAGGGCGGCCGCGACGGAAAACACAAAAATCAGAATCTTTTTCATAGGATTTATTCCTTTCAATTTCGTTCTCTTTTCATATATACGACAGCCGAAATTGAAAGTTCCCGAAACGAAAAAACGCGCGGCATTGAAACCGCGCGTTCGTTTTTTCGGGAATTACAGGCCGTAGATGGCGCTGAACTTCTCTTTGAGATATTGGATGTAATAATCCGGCGTGAAGGGCTCTCCGCAGACCTGTTCGAGCAGGGGCATCGGGTCGAGCATGCAGCCGTATTTGAAGAGGTGATCCGTCAGCCAATTCACGACGGGGGCGAGGTCGCCGTTCGCCGTGCAGGCATCGAGGTCGAGGTCCTTCTTCATGCGGGCCGCGATCTGCGCGCCGAAGGCATTGCCCAGCGCGTAGGACGGGAAGTAGCCGACGTTGCCCTGGGACCAATGGGAATCCTGGAGGACGCCGTGGGTGTCATCGGGAACGTCCACGCCGAGGTATTCCTTCATCTTGGCGTTCCAAACCTGCGGCAGGTCGCTCACGCGGATCTCGTGGTTGATGAGGGCCTTCTCGATCTCATAGCGCACCATGATGTGCAGGCAGTAAGTCAGTTCGTCGGACTCAATGCGGATGAGGGACGGTTCGCTGCGGTTGGCGGCGGCATAGAACTCGTCGGCGGTCACATCCGCGAAGTTTTCGGGGAAAAGCTCCTGCATCTTCGGGAAGATGAAGTGACACCAGCCCTTGCTGCGGCCGATGATATTCTCGAAGAAGCGGGATTGGCTCTCGTGGATCGCGCAGGAAGCGCCCGCCGCGAGGGACGTCCAACGGAGGTCGTCGCCGGTGTGCAGTTCATAGAGGGCGTGGCCGCCTTCGTGCATGACGGAATAGAAGGAGCTCATGACGTCGTTGGTGTAATAATGCGTGGTGATGCGGACGTCGTCCTTGTTGAAATTCAGGGTGAAGGGATGCTCCGTCTCCGCGATGCCGCAATGGCTGCGGTCGATGGTCATGACCTTCATGAGGTAATCGGAGAGTTCGCGCTGCTTCTCGACGGAAGCGTAGCGGTGCATGAAGTCATCCCGCGGCTGCCATCCCTTGTCCGCGATCTGCTTGACGAGGGGGACGATTTCCTTCTTCAGGGCGGCGAAGAATTTGTCGAGGAAGTCGGAGGTCATGCCGTAGTCGTATTGATTCAGCAGGACGTCGTAAGCCTTCTTCGTGTGCTGGGGATCCCAGTAGTTGACGAATTTCGGCAGGGTGTTGAAAATCTTCTCGAGGTAAGGTTCAAAGCCGGCGAAGTCATTCTCGCGCTTGCACTTGATCCAGGCCGTGCCGGAATCCGAGAGCAGGACATTGTACGCGACGAACTCTTCCTGGGGGATCGCCTTCATGTTGTCATATTCGCGCAGCAGGAATTCAGCCTGGCGCGCGCTGCGGGCGGGGAGCTCGGCTTTGCGTTCGTTGAGTTCACGGAGCAGATCGCCGGTAGCTTTGGACGCGAACGCCTTGTATTTTTCATTGCTCAGGTATTCGGTCACGATCATGCGGCCTTCCGCGGTATCCTGCGGGGCAGCGGTGTCGGCATCGAGCTCGAGGACGTTGACAAGGTGGTAAAAGACATACAGCTTGCGCTCGAGTTCATCCAGTTGTTTGATCAGTTCTTCAATAGAAGTCATATTCTTCCTTTCACGGGCCAAGCCCGTCAGGCACTATT
>CAVCBG010000150.1:0-4495 GCA_963600285.1 Anaerovoracaceae bacterium | reverse complement strand
TTTATCTTCGGTTAAGAAACGAAAACAGCCCGCGGAAAGTTCCGCGGGCTGTTCGATACAAATTAGATTAGAAGAGATGCCAGACAGCGAGCACCGGAGCGAAGGTGGAAGCCACCAGGGACATGACGGTGATCAGGGTGTTGAGGGACGGGCCGGCGGTATCCTTGAAAGGATCACCAACGGTGTCGCCGATAACAGCAGCCTTGTGGGCATCGGAGCCCTTGCCGCCGCAGTGACCGGATTCAACATACTTCTTGGCATTGTCCCACAGACCGCCCGCGTTGGACATGAACAGGGCGAAGAGGACGCCGGTGATGATCGCGCCGCCGAGGAAGCCGGTCAGACCCTTCGGGCCCATGATGAAACCGACAACAAGCGGGAAGACGATCGCGACGATCGCAGGCAGAACCAGGGACTTCAGAGCGCCGGAAGCAGCCAGGGAAACGCATTCGCTGTAATCCGGGGTTTCTTCACCGGCAAGGATCTTCGGGTTCTTCTTGAAGACGCCGCGGATGTATTCAATCATCGTGAAGGCGTTCTTGGTCACGGAGAGCATGGTCAGGGCGCTGAACAGCGGCGGGCACATGGAGCCGAGGAACAGACCGGCGAGAACAAGGGGATCCATCAGGGAGATATCGGAGAAGCGGAAGGCGCCGAGGCCGGCAGCTTCGGAGGCGATATCAATTTCGGAAACGAAAGCAGCGAACAGACCGAGGACGGTCAGAGCAGCGGCGGCAATGGAGAAGCCCTTGGTGATGGCTTTCGCGGTGTTGCCGGCGGAGTCGAGGACGTCAGCGCGGTCAATAACTTCTTCATCCATACCGGACATTTCAGCGATACCGCGGGCGTTGTCAACGATCGGGCCGTAAGCATCAGCAGAAACGATCATACCGGAGGTAGCAAGCATACCAACAGCGGAAATAGCGATACCATAGAGGCCGAGGTCGCCGCCGCCGACAACATAGTAAGCGACAAGCATGGCGATGACGGTACCGATGGTGGACGGGATGATGGAGATCAAGCCGTAGCTCATACCGGAGATGATGGTGATCGCAGCACCGGAGCCGGAGTATTCAGCAGTGAGCTGAACCGGTTTGTATTCATCGGAGGTGAAGAATTCAGTGGTAGCGCCGATGATAACACCGACAGCGGTACCAACAAGGATCGCCCAGATCAGACCATTGTCGATCTGCGGGATCAGGAGGATGACAACAGCCATCAGGATCACGAACAGAGCGCAGGTAACATAAGTACCGCCGTTCAGAGCCTTATTCGGTTTGCCATTCGCGCCGACCTTGACGGTGGAAACACCGATCAGGGAAGCAACGATACCCAGCGCGCAGAGCAGCAGCGGGAGGACAGTGTAGAACGGAGCAATTTCTTTGCCCATCGCAGCACCGAGCAGCATAGCAGCAACAGCAGAGGCGACATAGGAGTCGAAAATGTCAGCGCCCATACCGGCAACATCACCAACGTTATCGCCGACGTTATCAGCAACAACAGCCGGGTTGCGGGGATCGTCTTCCGGGATACCGACTTCAACCTTACCAACGAGGTCAGCAGCGATGTCAGCGGTCTTGGTGTAGATACCGCCGCCGGCTTTCGCGAGCAGAGCCAGGGAGGAGCAGCCCAGGGAATAGGCGAGAACCAGGTTCGCGTCATTGCTGAGCAGGTAGATCAAGCACATACCGATGGTAGCAACACCGACGACGGCGAAGCCCATAACGGCACCGGCTTTGAAAGCTACGTTGAAAGCCTTGTTCAGGTTCTGGCCGGCAGCAACAGCGGAGCGGACGTTCGCCTTGACAGCGACTTCCATACCGAGGTAACCGGCAACAGCGGAGCAGCAGGCACCAAACAGGAAGCAGACGGCGGTCAGGATACCCTTGCCGAAACCTTCTTTGATACCATAGATGACGATCAGAATGATAGCCATGATACCGGCGACCAGAATCAGCGCGGTGTACAGCTTCTTCAGATAGGCGCGAGCGCCGTCGCGAATCCAACCCGCGACTTCGCGAGAGCGATCCGTACCATCATCCTGCTTCTGAACCCAGAAGTAGTAATAAAGGCCAACGCCGAGAGATGCGGCACCGCAAATCAGGCCGAAGACCAACCACAAAGTAGTATTGCTCATTACTATCCTCCTACGATAGATTAATGATTTTTTATGGCATATGCCATAGTCAGACGATTAGCGGAAATTCGAATAAACCAAATTTCCAATAGATACTATTTTACTCTAGTTTTCGAAAAACTGTGATATTTGTTTGGATTTAGTGTATGTGATTAATGTAACAATAATTTCAGGATTAAAAAAAGACCGTCGTGATTGACGGTCTCTTTTGTTCGCTTTTTGAGCGGAGCTTATTCTTCGGATTTGGCTTCGGGCTCGGCGGCTTCGGCTTTTTCGTCGACAGCCATCAGAATTTCTTCTTCGCCTTCTTTTTTGGCTTCGGAAGCGCCCTTCTTGAAGTTGTTGATCTGCTCCTCGAGGATGACCTGGCCGCGGCGGGTGATGTCTTCAGCGCGTTCGCGGGTGGTCTTCGCGAGCTTCTCGAAGCGGTCGCTGGCTTCGCGGGCAGCGGATTCAGCCTGCTTGTAGGCATCGTCAACGGAGACATTGGCCTTGTTGAGGAAGTCATCCGTGTGGGCCTTCAGGGTAGATCGGGTCTCTTCACCGGAGGTCGGAGCATACAGAATGGTGGCAATACCGCCAACGATCGCGCCGGCAAGGAAGCCGACCAGGAAGTTCTCAATACCATTATTTTCGGACATAATTTTTCTCCTTAATTTGTCTTATTGTCGCGGCTGAATTTACAGCTTTTTGAAAATACCTAAAACGCCGTTAACAGCGCTTTGAAATCCGGATACTTTGGCGGCAGCGGTAATCGTCGGCTCCACCGCGTTATCGCACAGGAACGAGACGGTACCGGAGAAGCGCTTCACGGTCTTCTGCGTGTTGTCAAGGATCGGCTTCAGCTCATACTTCAGGAAGTTGAAGAGCTGAGCAAGACGCGTCGACATCACGACAAAGGCGATCAGCGCCACGATGGATTCAATCACGAGGACGATCAACGCGATGTCGCGGATCAATCCCGTGGTCGCGGCGGGCAGCTTGCAGAAGAGGAAGATCAGCCCCGCCAGAACAATGACGGACAGGGTGATGATCAGCGGGAGCTTCGAGGACTTCTTCGGCTCCGGCGCGGAGGTCTTGGCCTCGGCCTTGGGCGCTGCAATCGCGGCGTCCTTCTGTTCCTTGGCGCCTTCACCGCCGTTCACGTTGACGGTTCGCTTTTCAACGGTTATACCATCGGTATTCGCATTTTCCGGTTTTGTTTCTTTATTAATGCTTTCCACGATATCATCTCCAATCAATATAAAGTCATTATAACTTCTTTTTATTAATTTTTCGTAAACCTCTTGACTTTATCTCATTCTTATGAAGAGAATCGCAATAAATTCCTTCGGTATAACGAATTCCACCGCGTAATTGATCCGTTAATTGCATATACGGATAATTCTATCGAAAGTTTTATATTACACCAATGGAACTCTGCCGAACCGCGCCGCGCCCTGAACCGATCGTGATATTTCTTATAGATTTCGTTCGTTCCTCTCAGCAGCCGGTAATCGGACAGGACTCGGAAACGAATTCCTCCTCCGGTCGGGATTTCAATCCGGCGTCTTCCGGCACAAGCGTCACCGTACCGTCCTCGAGGACGAAGCAGGGGATGCCGGCCATTCCTTTTTCACGGCACTCGGCGAAGACATCGCTTTTGTCGCGCAGGCGGAGGAATTCCTTGAGCTTGCGAACGTGCGAGCCGATGTCAATGTATTCATATCCGTCTTTGCCCTCGATCTGCGGCTTAATATACGCGCAATCCGGGCATGAAGGCATTCCGTAGATTTTGATCATGCGTCCCTCCTTATCTTTGATCCGCCTCTATTTTAACATCAAACAATCCCCGGAAAGGGGATTGTTTGAATAGGTCTTATTCCGATTTTTTGCCGAAGTGCATCTCGCGCAGCCCTTCGACCTCATCGCACACCTTCTGCAGACTGCAGGTCTTACAGTCGGTCATCACGTTTTTGAAGATGTGGTCAATAGCTGCCGTGATGCCGGCTGTCTTCTTGACGCTCTGTTCAAGGGCCGCGAAGTCGAAACTCGGATCGGTAATGAAAATCACCGCCGCGGCTTTCACATCCGGATTCTTGTGCAGCAGGCTCAGCATCAGGTTGCCGACGTGGGCGAAGCTGATCCCTTTCGCGATGGCGTCCTTCGATACGCGGATGCTTTCGCGTCCGTATACGGATGAGACCCGCGTCATGAAGCCTTCCGGATGGACATGGTAGCGGACGTTCTCAATCCGCTTCACCGAATTGAACAAGGCATCTTTGTTATCGGTCCGCAGGCTGTTCACCAAGGCGATCGTCAGCCGCGCGTACGAAGTGTCGGCGGAAATCGCGTTCATATCCGGGCCGATGAGACGAA
>CAVCBG010000149.1:0-4499 GCA_963600285.1 Anaerovoracaceae bacterium | reverse complement strand
TGCCGGTTCACATTTCCGAATTCCCGCATAGACTTAATAACAGAACAAAAAACCTATATAAGCGAGTGCCTCTATGGATGAAAACTGCCTGTCTTTGCTCGAATCCATCCGCGGGGAGATCAAACTCATGCGCGCTGAGCTCGAACACAACCGTCAGCTCAGCGAGGAGCGGCTCTCACGGATGGAAAAAATTCTCGACGATCACGAAACCCGGCTGCGGGATGTCAGCACCGGCGTCACCCAATTCCGCTTCTGGAGCTCCGTCAGCTCCGCCGGAAGCACGGCGATGTCTTTGCTCGCCGTGATCAAGTCCCTCGCGGGATAGAAAGGAACCTCAACATGAACAACCCTTTTGAAGGGGATTTCCCCGTCACTCAATCTTACGGTGAGAAGATCACCGACCCCGCCGGCCATACCGGCATTGATTACGCGCTGAACCTCGGCACACCCGTCCTGGCCGCGGCGGACGGCAAGGTCATCCGCGCGGCCTCCCTGACGTCCGGGTACGGCGTCCACGTTCTCCTCGAACACGACGGCGGCCTGCAGACGCTTTACGGCCACCTCTCCTCCGTCAGCGTCCGCCTGGGACAGAAGGTCAAGGCCGGCGCGGAGATCGGCCGCAGCGGCTCCTCCGGCAATTCAACCGGCCCGCATCTGCATTTCGAGGTGCGGAAGGACGGCATCTGCGTTGACCCGCTCCCCTTCCTCAAATCCTCGCAGCCAACGGAGACCTCCGCCGAGGAACCGACCCACCGGGTGGCGGTGGAATGCCTCTTCGTCCGCTCCGGTCCGGGAACGGAATACCCCATCGTGGACTGCCTCACCCGCGGGGAGGCGGTCAGCGGCACGAAGACCTGCGAGACGATTTGGCTCAATATCGGCAGCGGACGCTGGACGGCGGTCCGTTATCAGGGAAAGGATTTCTGTGAAACGGTACAGTCTGTTTGAGTCGCTGCGCGCCCGCTTCTCCCGACGGCGCGATCCGGATGAACCGGAATTCTTCTACCCCGGCGAAAGCACGGCATCGGTCCGCGACCGCGGTACGGCGGACTTCCGCGGGGTGATTGAGGAGAGCCTCCGAGCCTGGCGGGACGATCCGCTGGCAAGGCGCATCGTCAGCCTGACGACGCAGTTCGCCGTCGGACGGGGCTTCCGTGTCGGGGCGGACGATCCCGCGGCGGATGCCGTCATCCGCGAATTCTGGGACCACCCGCTGAACCGCATGGACGCCCGGATCATGGAATGGTCCGACGAGCTCTGCCGGACGGGGAACCTCTTCGTGATGCTCTCCTCCGACCCGGCGGGGATGACCTACGTCCGCGCCATCCCGGCGGCGAACATTGAGGAGATCGTCCCGCTCCCGAATGACATTGAGCAGCCCGCCGCCTTCCGACTGCGCGAATCCGTCCCCTTGGACGCGGCGCGCTTCCCGGAGGCGAAGACCGTCCTCCCCGCGGACGCGCAGGCGCCGTGCCTTGAGGAACGAATGCTGCACTTCACCGTCAACCGCCCCGTCGGCGGGCAGTGGGGCGAGCCCGACCTCGCGCCCATTCTCATTTGGCTCGACCGCTACCGGATTTGGCTGGAGGACCGCATGCGCCTGAATCATTACCGCAGCTCCTTCCTCTTCACGGTCAAGGCCCCGCGTTACAGCGAGAGCATGCGCCGGCAGCGCCAATTGCAGCTGAACAGCCAGCCGCCCACGGCGGGGATGATCCTCGTCACCGGCGCGGATGAGGAATGGGATGTCATCTCCCCGCGCCTCGAGAGCGCCGACGCCAATGAGGACGGCGCCGCCATCAAGAAAGTCATCGCCGCGGGCGCCGGCATCCCCATGAGCTTCCTCGCGGAGGCCGCCTCCGCCTCGAAGGCCGAATCCGGCGGGATGGAAGACTCCGCCTGCCGCAACTTCCGCCAGCGTCAGCAGGTGCTGCTCTTCATCACGGAGACCGTCCTCCGCCATGTGATCGCCCGCGCCGGCCGCGTCCGTCCCGGACTGCCGCGCGATCCCGACATTCACGTCTACGGCGAGAACATTGCCGTGCCCGGCATGACGGAGGGCGGCGTGGCCGTCAAAGAAACGGGAGGCGGCGGTGAACATCAATGAGTGGACGCCGGGGGTGAACTGCGACGTCATTCTCACCCATTACCTTCACGAGCCCATCCCGCTCGTCTGCTACCGCATCCAATCCGACAACATCGGCCCGCGGGTGCGGATCCATTTCGAGACCTATTGGCCGGACGACAGCGCGGAGGAGCCGAAGACGGTCCGCCATCTTTGGTTCACCGCGCTGGTCACGGATGAGATGCTCTGCCCCGACGGAGGCTTTTATCCGTATGAGCCCGCCGAAGTGCGCCGGCGGATCAATGCCATCCTTCATGAGCTGACGGACATCTGCCTTTACACCCAGTCGGGCATCATCAGCGGCCTTTACTGCGACGAAAACGCCGTCATCGACACCATCTATCAGAACGCGCACACCCTCGAGGTCAACCTCTCGACCCGCTCCCTGACCGATATCCCCATCGGACCGGAGGCCGCGGATGTATGGCTGCCGTCGGGTGTGATCGAGCCGTATTCCACTTGGGGCGCGGCGGTTTGGAAATAAGGAGAAAATCATGAGTTATCCGAATTCATCGGACGTTATCGCCGGGCAGGCAACCGAGGCCGCCCAGTACAACAACCTGCGCAGCGACGCGCTCTACCTCGGCGGGGACGCCGCGACCTCGGGGAACATGCGCGCCCTGCTTTATCAATACCGCGGCCCGCTCTCCCTGCAGCGGAACGGCTCCGCCGGCATCGTTCTCAACGCAAGCGAGGACGCCCCCGTCTCCATGATGATCGGCGGCGCGATCCGCTCGGTAAGCGCGTCCCTGAATGTCACGGTCGATTCATCCGTATATACGGACGTCGGGCGGCTGTACCTCTTCGCCGCGGCCGACTCCGCGGGAGGATTCACATTGAAGATCGCCGAGAGCGCCGTCGAACGTTCCGGCACCCGCCTCATCGGCTCCTTCCTGTGGAGCGGGGACGGCATCATCCCCGGAACGCTGCGGACCGCCGCCGAGATGGAGATCACGGCCGCGGCGTCCGTGCCTTCCCTGAATGAGGGACGCCTGAGCTACATCGCGGGCGAACCGGTGCCCGACAGCGACATCAGCCTCGGGACCACGCTGTACTTCACCCCCTGCGTCGGGAACCGCGTCAGCCTTTACCTCGGCGGGGCGTGGGAGACCTTCACCTTCTCGGAGCTGAGCCTGCCGGTCGGCGGACTGCTACGGATGGTGCCGTACGACGTCTTCATTTCTGCGGATGCCGCGGGCCTGGCGCTGAGCTGTTCCTGCTGGGGGACGGCATCCGCCCGTCCGTCGGGGATGCTGAGCCGTGTCGACGGCATTCTCGTCTCCGCCGCCGATCCGGGGAAGCGCTACCTCGGCAGCTTCGCCCTGAACGCGGAGGGTTACGGCGCCGATTCGCGGACGGAGCGGCTGCTGTGGAATGTCACGAACCGCGCTCCCCGTCCGCTGCTCTCGAAGCTGATGACCGATGCCGCGGGCGTGTATCATACGAATGTCTGGGCGCCGTACTTTGACGACGCCGCTCCCGAAGTGACGGTGCTGATCCCGTCGGCCGATACGGAATTCGAGCTCGAGGGCGTCGGCATCGGCTCCGTCGTCCTCTCGACCGACCTCTCCAACGGCCGCGCCTTCGCCCTCGGCATCGGACGGGATATGGTCAAGACCGAGCCCTACACCGGCAATACGACCGCCGTCCCGGTCTTCACCCACACCCGCGGCAACGCTCCCATCAGGGTACGGGTGTTCAATTCGGACGCCTCCTTCCAAGGCCTGCATACCTACACCCTCTCCGCCTGGTCGAACACGACCTTCGCTCCCTCCGGGACGGAGTTTCGGGATTCGTGTGGAGAGTGTCCGGGACTTATAGGAGCAGTTAGAAGTTAGGAGGAAAGAAAAGAGTGGAGAGTGGAGAGTGAAGAGTGGAGATAGCGCTCGAGACTCGAGCACTCGCTCCCTTTCCGGCGCGTTAAGGCCTTCTCCTTGTAGGAGAAGGGGGACCGCTCCGCGGTGGATGAGGTCTGCGATAGCCCGGAACGCCCGATAATTGAAATTACGCTTCAATTATCGGGCGCTTCAACTCCTCACTCCTAACTCCTCACTGAATTTTCGGGGGACCGCTTGCGGTGGATGAGGTGATCCCGCTCGACGTTGCCTGTTTTGGACAGAGCGATCACCGTGAAATCGATGAGGTCCGCGATAGCCCAAAACGCCCGATATCCAAAGTCAAGCCCAACTTAGGCTGCGCTATTGTCCTTCCCCTCGAGGGGAAGGGGGACCGCTCCGCGGTGGATGAGGTGACCTGCAGACACTTCCACTGTCGCGGAGCGCCATTAACTCCACTCTTCACTCTTCACTCTTGTTTTTACAATTCCTGCGTATAATTGAACCCGGAGGATATTGCTTTATGGAATTCGTGCGCT
>CAVCBG010000148.1:0-4510 GCA_963600285.1 Anaerovoracaceae bacterium | reverse complement strand
CTGCCGCTGGCCGGGTAATACGGAAAAGGAGGAATACGATTATGATCGGAGCAATTATCGGCGATATCGTCGGAAGCAGATTTGAATTTGACAACTACAGAGGCACGGATTTCGAGCTCTTTCACAGCGCGGATTTCTTCACGGACGACACCGTGATGAGCTTGGCGGTCGCGGAGGCGATCCTGAAATCCATGGACACCGGCGAGGACCTCTCCGCCCTCACCGTCAAATTGATGAAAACCTACGGGCGGAAGTATCCCGACTGCGGGTTCGGCGGACGGTTCAACCGATGGGTCTTCAGCGAGAACACCAAGCCTTACAACAGCTTCGGCAACGGCGCCGCCATGCGCGTCAGCCCCTGCGGATTCGCCGCGAAGACGCTTGACGAAGCCGTCTCCTTGGCGGACGCTGTCACCCGCGTGACGCATAATCATCCCGATGGGATGGCTGCCGCGGAAACGGTGGCGTACTGCATCCGAGCGGCGTTGGACGGAGCGGGGAAGGACGACATCCGCGCGGCGTTGAAATACGACATGAACTTCACGCTGGATGAGATCCGCCCGACGTACGGCTTTGATGAGACCTGCGCCGGCTCGGTTCCGCAGGCAATCGAGGCCTTCCTCGAGTCAACCGACTTCGAGAGCGCCATCCGCCTGGCCGTCTCCATCGGCGGGGACAGCGACACCATCGCCTGCATCACCGGCGGGATCGCCGAAGCCTATTACGGCGTTCCGCGCCGGATGGCGGAGAAGGCGAAGACTTACCTTGATCCGTATCTGCTCGCGTCGCTGGATGCCTTCGAGGCGCGCTTCCCTTCAAAGATCATTGACTGAATTTCGAACGGCGGGACCCTGTTCCGCCGTTTTCCTTTTATAATAACCGGTGAGATTTGATACAAATACGAGGCAGAAATGATCAGAGTCAGTGAAGTGTATGAAACAGCGCCGTCGGAATTCAAAACGGAGCTGCAGCGGCTGGTGTACGGGAAGTTCGCGGAGCTGGGGATCCCCTTCACCCGCGTGGATAACGACCCCGCGGTCACCATGGAGGACTGCGAAGCCATTGACGCCGCGCTGCAGGTCAAGGTCTGCAAGACGCTTTTCCTCTGCAACCGCCAGCAGACGATGTTTTACCTCTACGTCATGCCCGGCGACAAGCCCTTCGTGACGAAGGAATTCGGCGCCGCGCTCGGCATCTCCCGCGTCTCCTTCGCCCCGGAACAGTTCCTGCTGCCGAAGCTCGGCACCGTCATCGGCGCCACGACCGTCTTCAGCGCGTGGCAGGAGTCCGCGAAGGACGTCCGCGTCGTCATTGACAATGAGGTGCTGAAAGACGAATGGTACGGCGGCACGGACGGCACGACGACGTGCTACCTGCGGATCGCGATGAAGGACTTCACGGAGAAGATCCTCCCCGACCTCGGCATTGAATTCACCCGCATCAACTGAGAGAATTGAAAACAAAACACCCCCGAACGCTGTCCGGGGGTGTTTGATTTCATGAATGGCTTACGCGGCCTTCTTGAAGCCGTCCTTCAGCAGGACGGAGCGGTTGAAGACCATGTGGTCGGCGGTGCTGTCACGGTTGTCGAGGCAGAAGAAGCCGACGCGCATGAACTGGAAGGTCGGCGCGTTGACGCCGGTGCGGTTTTCCTGCTTGTCGAACTCGCGGGCGACATCGACCAACGCCTTCTCGACCTTGCATCCCTGCAGGATGGTGAGGCTTTCCGGGTTCAGGCACTCGAGGAAGTTCTTGTCCGGGCCGTCGGGCTGGGCGTCCGCGAAGAGATTGTCGTAGAGGCGGACTTCCGCGTCGGCGCAGTTATGGGTGTCGACCCAGTGCAGCGTCGCGCCCTTGACCTTGCGTCCGTCGGCGGGATCGCCGCCGCGGGATTCGGGGTCGTACTCGCAGAGGACTTCGACGACCTTGCCGTTCTCATCCTTCACGCAGCCGGTGCAGGTGACGAGGTACGCGCCCTTGAGACGGACTTCCATGCCGCCGGGGGACATGCGCTTCCACTTCGCGACCGGGACCTCCATGAAGTCTTCCTCGTCCATCCACAGGTCGCGGCTGAAGGTGATCTCATGCGTGCCCTGGGCGGGGTTGACCGGATTGTTCTCGACGGTGAAGGTCTCGACCTGGCCTTCCGGATAGTTGGTGATGGTCAGCTTGACCGGATGCAGCACGGCCATCGTGCGCTCGGCGGTCTCGTTGAGATCGTCGCGGAGGCAGTGCTCGAGCTCGGAATACTCAATGACGTTGATGCGCTTGCCGACGCCGATCGCGTCGCAGAAATTGCGGATAGACTTCGCGGTATAGCCGCGGCGGCGCAGACCGCAGAGTGTCGGCATACGCGGGTCGTCCCAGCCGGAGACGTAATTTTCCTGAACCAGCTGGCGGAGCTTGCGCTTGGACATGACGGTGTGGTCGATGTTCAGGCGGGAGAACTCGATCTGGCGCGGCTTGTGGTAGGGGATGGAGACGTGCGTCACGACCCAGTCATAGAGCGGGCGGTGGTCTTCATACTCGAGGGAGCAGAGGGAGTGCGTGATGCCTTCCAGAGCGTCCTGGATCGGGTGGGCGAAGTCATACATCGGGAAGATGCACCACTTCGTGCCCTGGCGGTGGTGATTGATGAAGCGGATGCGGTAGATCACCGGGTCGCGCATGTTGAAGTTGCCGCTGGCGAGGTCGATCTTCGCGCGCAGGGTCATGGCGCCTTCGGGGACTTCGCCGTTCTTCATCTTCTCGAACAGCGCGAGGTTCTCCTCAATCGGGCGGTCGCGGTACGGCGAGGTGGCCGGGGTGGTGGTGTCGCCGCGGTTGGCTTTGAACTCTTCCGGGGAAAGCTCGCAGACGTAGGCCAAGCCCTTCTTGATCAGCTCAATGGCGTATTCGTAATCCTTTTCAAAATAATCGGAGCCGTAATAGAAACGGTCGCCCCAGTCGAAGCCGAGCCAATGAATGTCCTGCTTGATGGCGTCGACAAATTCGGTGTCTTCCTTGGCCGGGTTGGTGTCATCCATGCGCAGGTTGCACAGGCCGTTGAATTTCTCCGCCATGCCGAAGTCAATGCACAGCGCCTTGCAGTGGCCGATGTGCAGATAGCCGTTCGGTTCCGGCGGGAAGCGGGTGTGGACCTGCATTCCGGCGAACTGACCGCCTTCGGCGATGTCTTCTTCGATAAAGTTGTAAATGAAGTTTCGATTCTCGGAAACCTCTTCTTCGGGATTCTTAATCTCGTCAGCCATATTCGTGCTCCTTATCGGCGATAAATCATCCCTCAATTTTAGCATATTTCCCGCCGTACGGCGCAAAATAGGGAGATTGCGAATATAAAAACGCTCCCCAATCACGGGGAGCGTTCGCGTTTATGGCTTTACATGGCTAAGCCGTTATTGATGAGGTCGAGAACGGCGGAGCTGTCGAACCCTTCGGGCAGGATCATCCAGTAGAGGATGTCGTCCTGGCGGATGAGATACACGGAGCTGCCGTCGGCGTCCTTCCATTCGGACTTGGAAACAGCGGTCTCGAAGCGGGCGTCGGAATAGAGCTTGAAGGCGGTTTCGGCTTCCTCGGCGTCGTCCTCGGAGTCCCAGACGGTCTTCGTGAAGAGCAGCTCGCCGTCATCATTTGAGGTGTAGATGTAATAACCGCCGCCCCAGCCGGACGCGGCAACGGCTGCCTGACGGTCGGAGATGCGCCAATCTTCCTTGTAAGCGGAGGTGAAGATCTGCAGGATGTCCGCTTCGTTCAGAACGGTCTCGGCGACGATATCCTTCTCGTCCTTGACAATGGCGGAGCGGAAGGGTTCGGGGTTGATATCGACCGGGTGATCCTTCAGGTACTTCTCCGGATGCATGATCTGCTCAACGGATTCCGGGACGTCCTCGTAGAGCTTGTTCACGGCATCCCATCCGCCCTGCGCGTACATGTACCAGACGAAGTCGAAGCCGTAGTAGTACGGGAAGAGCAGGTTGTCCTGGAAGTACTTCGGCGCGGAGTCATAGACCGAGGACGAGGAGGTTTCATAATCGTCGTCGTCGTAAGCTTCGTCGTAGTCTTCCAGCAGGTCGTCGGTGTCGATGAGGGCTTCAACCAAGGTGGCGTCGCCTTCGGTAATGGCGCTGATGATGATGCTGCGTTCGCCGTATTCTTCATCCGAGACGCTGTCAAGGTCCAGGCCTTCGGCGAACTTCGGCGTGTTGTACTGCAGGAAGTGCGTGTATTCGTGCGCCAGCGTGGTCGCGTTCTCGTAGTCGGAGAGGTCGGACATCAGGTACATCTGATTCTCTTCGGTGTCATAGAAGCCCGCGATCTGCTCCGCGTAGAGGTCGACGTAGAACTGCTTGAGGTCGAAGTTATCCGGGACGAAGCCGAGGATGCGGAACAGCCCGGTTTCCTTGGCGTATTCCTCGTCGGTCTCCGCGTCGAGGTCGTTCATCAGCTGTTCGCGGAGCTCATCCGTGGTGAGGTAAACCGGCGCGAATTTCTGATCGGTGCTGAGTTC
>CAVCBG010000147.1:0-4569 GCA_963600285.1 Anaerovoracaceae bacterium | reverse complement strand
TTCAACTACTGAGGCATTGAGCCGCCGAGTTCCTTGATCTTGTGCTGGTTCTTGCCGCGTTCCTCGGTGTCGAGGATCTTCTTGCGGATGCGGAAGCTCAGCGGAGTGATCTCGAGGAGCTCGTCTTCGTCCAGGTATTCAATGGCTTCGTCCAGGCTCATCTGGCGGATGCCGTTCAGGCGGATTTCGATATCCTTGTTGGACTGGCGCATGTTGGTCAGATGCTTCTTCTTGCAGACGTTGACCGCCAGGTCGTTATCGCGCAGGGACTCGCCGACGACCATGCCTTCGTAAACATCAACGCCCGGGCCGATGAAGAGCATACCGCGCTCTTCGGCGTTCTTCAGGCCGTAAGTGGTCGTGGAGCCGGTTTCCCAGGCAACGATGGAGTTCGTCAGGCGTCCCTGGATCGGGCCGGCGTACGGACCGTATTCGAGGAAGTTCTCATTCAGGATGCCCATGCCGTGGGTGGCGGTCATGAACTGATAGCGGAAGCCGAGCAGGCCGCGGGTCGGCACGATATAGTGCAGATGGGTGGAGCCGTCGTTGTTATCGGACATGTTCTCCATACGGCCCTTGCGGGTGCCGAGCATCTCGATCACGGAACCGACGGTGTCCGGGGAAGTATCGATGTCGACTTCTTCGTACGGCTCAAGCAGCTCACCGGCTTCGTTGCGGGTGAAAATGACCTCCGGGCGGGAGACCTGGAATTCGTAGCCTTCGCGGCGCATGGTTTCGATGAGGATCGCGAGATGAAGCTCACCGCGGCCGGAGACCACGAACTGATCCGCGCTCTCGGTGTCTTCAACGCGCAGGGCGACGTTGTTGCGCAGTTCATCATAAAGGCGCTGGCGCAGCTTGCGGGAAGTGCCCCATTTGCCTTCATTGCCGGCAAACGGCGAAGTGTTGACGCCGAAGGTCATCTTGACGGTCGGCTCCTCAACATGGATCGCCGGCAGGGCGTCCTGATGTTCGGGATCGCAGAGGGTCTCACCGATGGCGATGCCTTCCAGACCGGCCAGGACGATGATGTCGCCGGCTTCGACCGATTCGGTCTCGATCTTGTTCAGGCCGCTGTAGGTGTAAAGATAGCGGGCGTGTTCGGTGCCGACGGTGCCGTCCAGCTTCATGCGGGCAAGCGTGTCGCCGGCATGAACGGTGCCGCGGTTGATACGGCCGATGGCGGACAGGCCGCGGTAATCATCGTAAGCCAGGTTGGTGACCAGCATCTGGAACGGAGCGTCCGCGTCCACTTCCGGCGGGTTGATCTCATTGAGGATGACGTCGAAGAGCGGCTGCAGGTCCGGACCCATTGCCTGGGTGAGGCCCGAACGGCCGTCGATGCCGTTGGCGTAAACGACCGGGAAATCGCACTGTTCTTCCGTCGCGCCGAGCTCGACGAAGAGATCGAAGGTCTTATTCAGCGTCGCGTCCGGATCGGCGTCGCGGCGGTCCATCTTGTTGATGACGACGATGACCTTATGGCCCATCGCGAGCGCCTTCTTCAAGACGAAGCGGGTCTGCGCCATCGGGCCTTCCGCCGCGTCCACGAGCAGCAGCGCGCCGTCAACCATGTTCATAACACGTTCAACCTCACCGCCGAAATCCGCGTGTCCCGGGGTGTCGACGATGTTGATCTTGACCAGTTCGCCGGTCTTCGGGTCGGGGATGGTGATGGCGGTATTCTTGGACAGAATGGTAATACCGCGTTCGCGTTCCAGATCGTTGGAATCCATGACGCGTTCGGACACCTGCTGATTCTCGCGGAAGACCTTCGCCTGGCGAAGCATCTGGTCCACGAGGGTGGTTTTCCCATGGTCTACATGAGCGATAATAGCAATGTTTCGAATATCATTTCGTTCTTTAAGCATTCTTCTCTACCTGATTTCCCTAAATTCATTACTCCTCAGCAGGAGATCCTTATAAGGTAAAACTTTCTCCGCCTGCGGTACTTTTCGCAAATCTCGCATCATGATTATATCGAATTTCTGACTTTTGTACTGAAAGATGTCACTGTTTTGTGATACATTGCTCATCATCCGAACGAAAGCCGATGTTATATTCTGATTAATCTCTAACGAATTCCCGCCTCGAACCAGATATAATTACTGTAAGTTAGTTGGAGAGTAAAAACATGAAAAAAGCACTGATTCTTACCGCGGACGCGGGATTCGGGCATCGCGCGGCGGCGAACGCCATCGCCGAAGCCTTTCAGAATGATCCCGTCGAACCGTATGAAACCAAAATCGTAAACCTGATCGACGACCCGAAGACGCCGAAATTCCTGAAGAGTTCCCAGGCGGACTTCGACAAAATGGTCCGTGAAATTCCGAAGTTCTACGAAATCACCTACGAGCAGAGCGACACCGCCGGCACCGTAAGCGCCGCCGCGGCGGGGCTTGCCGCCGCGCTCTACGTCCCGTACCGCAAGGCGGTGCTGGACTTCGATCCGGATGTGGTCATCAACACCTATCCGCTCTACTCCGCGCCGGCCACTTGGTGGAAGGTGCGCCGTGAGGGGATCAAGATCAAGGACTCGGACGGCAAGGTCGTTGACCTCACCCGTCTGCGCGGCAACGGACGGTCGCATCCCATTCCCTTCATCACGGTGGTGACGGACCTTTACTCCGTGCATAAGATTTGGTTCAATATCTTCATTGACCGCACCTGCGTGGCGACGGAACACGTCCGCAAATTGGCGGTCGACTTCGGCTGCGACCCGGAGACGGTCCTCGTCACCGGCATTCCCGTCAAGTCCAACCCGGACGCGGGGAAGACCAAGGCCGCGATCCGCGAGGAACTCGGGCTTGACCCGAACCTGACCACGGTCGTCGCTGTCGGCAGCAAGCGCGTCCTGACTTTGATGGATCACCTCAATGTCATCAATCACGCCGGCTTCCCGGTTCAGATCGTCATGGCCGCGGGCGGGGACGATGAGCTTTACAACAAGATGATCCGGAACGAATGGCACGTCCCGGTGAAGATTTACAATTACTGCAATGAGGTCAGCAAGATCATGGCCGCCTCGGACATGATCATCACCAAAGCCGGCGGGCTCATCACCAGTGAGAGCCTGGCAGCCGGGCTGCCGATGCTGCTGACGGAGATCCTCCCCGGACAGGAAGAGGGCAACGCCCAGCTGGTTGAGGAATCCGGCGCGGGGAAAGTCGTCCGCACGCAGTACGACACGCTGGAGACCTTCTCCCACATGATGATGAACGACGGCGCGCTGCTGAAGCAGATGCAGGCGAACGCCGCGCTCATCGGCCGCCCGAATGCCGCGAATGACATCCGAGACCTCGCGAATCAGCTCATTTCTCAATCACCCGCGGAATAAGTTTTCCCAAGTGTGGACTATAATAGAAGCATCAAGGAGGCAAGATTATGCCTATTTATGAATATGTATGCAAAGACTGCAGTACGCGATTTGAAGCCATGCGATCATTCAGCCAGGCGGACGACCCGATTGCCTGCGTGAAGTGCGGCAGCGAAAACACCAAGCGCGCCGTCTCCATGTGCTACGCTCAGGGCGATGGGATCGCTTCCACCGGGCACGGCTCCGGCTGCTCCTGCGGCAGCTGCGGCGGCGACTGCTCTCACTGTCATTGATCATTACCCGCCGAAAGGCGCGGACTTATTCAAGCAATTCAATTATTTTTTATCTGTTTTGAGGAATTATTTTATGAAAATGAATCACTTTCTGTCTGTCGCGGATTATTCCGAACCCGAACTGATGCACATCCTGAATGTCGCTGCCGACCTCAAGAAGCAGCTGAAGGAAACCGGCCACAATGACCCGATCCTCGCCGGCAAGACCCTCGCCCTCGTCTTCCAGAAGGCCAGCCTCCGCACGCGCGTCAGCTTCGAGATCGGTATGCACCAGCTCGGCGGTTACGCTTTCTACCTTTCCCCGGATGAAATCGGCCTCGGCAAGCGCGAAGCGGTCAAGGACGTCGCCCAGGTTCTCGGCGGTTACGTTGACGCCATCATGGCCCGCGTTTTCCAGCATCAGCACATTGTTGAGCTCGCGCAGTACGCCGGCGTCCCGGTCATCAACGGCCTCTCCGACTACAACCATCCGTGCCAGGGTATGGCCGACGCCATGACCATCATTGAAGAGTTCGGCCAGCTGAAGGGCATCAACGTCAGCTTCATCGGCGACGGCAACAACGTCGCGGTGTCCCTGATGCACATCTGCGCCCGCATGGGTGCCAACTTCACCATCGCCTGCCCGGAAGGCTATGACATGCCGGCCGAAGCCATCACCCTCGCCGAGAAGTTCGCCGCCGAAAGCGGCAGCCACCTCTCCTTCATGCGCGACCCGAAGGAAGCCGCGAAGGGCGCTCAGGTCCTCTACACCGATACCTGGGTCAGCATGGGTCAGGAAGCCGAGAAGGAAATCCGCCAGCAGGTCTTCAAGCCGTATCAGGTCAACCAGGAACTGCTCGACATCGCCGGCAAGGATGCCATCGTCATGCACTGCCTGCCGTCCCACCGCGGCCAGGAGATCACCGACGAAGTCCAGGACGGACCGCAGTCCCGTGTCTTCCCCGAAGCCCACAACCGCCT
>CAVCBG010000146.1:0-4570 GCA_963600285.1 Anaerovoracaceae bacterium | reverse complement strand
CCTTCCCTGTTTTATCAGAACTTGTCTTTATTATATCCTGTGGGAATCCGATTCGCCCATTTGTGCAAAATTTCATTATCACCGCCCGCCTCAACGGAAGCGCGGCGCGATCTTGATAATGTTGATCACCAGCTGCGAAGCCCACACCGCGGCGGAGACGATCCGCGCGGGGAGGACGAACTTGCGGCTCCTGCCTTCCAAAGCGCGGGGCAGGGCGAAAATGCAGCTCATCAGCGGCAGCATCATCGGCAGCACGTACTGCGTGGATTTCACCGCCACGAACCAAATCAGATAAACGGCAATCACGACCCACCACAGCGCGAGGTGGCGGTAGGTCCATTGATCCCATCCCACGAAGCACGCCGCAACGAGCGACGCGATCAGGAAGAAGAAGCAGTACATCTCGGTGTAATGATCCTCAAAAGCCGGATACCAGGCGTCCCAGCCGGGGCGGTAGTCGTTCTTCGGGTCGTTGAAATCCGCGTTGTAACCGGAGCTCATCTCGCCGGTCTTCTCGGTCAGGATGGCGACCATGTTCGCGCGGGCGTCGGAACGGAAGAGATACGGCGAGGACCAGAGGATCGTCCCGAACATGACGAGCAGGAAGAGCCCGGCGCGGACGAGGACCTGCCGGACGGGGAGGATCTTCTTCACGAGGGCGTAGATCAAATAGACGCCGATGGCGAGGAAGAAGAGGAAGCCGTACAGCCGAATGGCCGCGGAGAGCCCGATGAAGAAGGCCGCGGCGTAGAAGTTCCGTCCGTAACGCAGGCGGTCGCGGCTCAGGAAGAAGAGCGCCGCGCAGATGAAGAAGAAGTTCAAGCCGTCCGGGTGCCAAAATCCCTGATTGTTCTGCAGGGAGCCCGGCGCCGTCAGCAGGAAGACGTACACCGCCGCGCTCAGCGGGATGTTGGCGAAGCGCGTCGTCAGCCAGACAAGGATCAGGCAGCCCGCCATCAGCGGCACGACCGAGACGAGAATCCGCAGGGTCGGGAGGGTGAGATCGATCCGCTCGAGGAAGTCCGGCCCGGCGATCAGGCGGATCGGCAGCAGCACGAAGGAAGACCAGGCGTAAAACGGGTAGCCGTAATGATAATCCTCGTGCACATAGTGATGGTAAAGCGTCGCGGAGAAGTCCTCCCCGGGCGTCATGACGTTCGTGAGAATGGGGTAGATGACGTATTCATCCCCGCCGTAATGCTTGAAATCCGCCCAATCGCGGGAGCCGTTGATGTTGGAAGGCATCAGCACGGCGATGTACACGATCGAGAGCAGGCCCAGCACCAAGAGGACGCGTTTCTGTCCCTTGGAGAGGCTGCTCAGCTTCGGCAGCAGGCGGTACTTCTCCGCGTAGTTCGTCTCCGTCCACTTGGCGGAGAAGGAGAGCCTTACCAGCACCGCGGCGGAGGCGGACGCGAAGGCGAGGAAGAGCAGCAGCGGGCGCATGTTCTTCGGGATGAAGAGCCACGAGAATTGGAAGCACCAGAGGAAGACGAAGGTCAGGAAGAGCAGCCCGACGAAGGCGAAATAGGCGTGATCGCCTTGATCAAGCCAAGCGTTCAGCCGTTCGCGGAGCTTCTCCGGGCGGGCGAGCGCCGCGGCGAAGAGCGCCGTCAGGGCCAAGGTCAGGAGGCCGAGCGCCCAGCGGGCAGCGGAATACCCCAGGAGCCAAGCGTTGCGCGGCTCCGACGGGGTGATGAAATTACAAAAAACGGCTGCCGACCCGGCAAGGGTCGACAGCGCGAGATAAACACGGAAAGCTTTGCGGCTCATCTGTGCCTTTTGTTGGATCCGATTACAGCCCGAACGCCCCGGTCGAAGGCGTGGATGTCGTCGTCGAGGACGATTCGGTATCGCCGGCGAGCGTGACGGTGAACGTCTTCGTCTCACTGCCGCGGTAGACCTCCACCTCAACGGTGTCTCCCGGAGAGTACTTGAACAGGCAGTTGTAGAAGGAGCTGTTCTCCCCAATGGAGTAGTCGCCGATGCGGACGATGATGTCGTCGGCCTGAATACCGGCGATGTCGGCCGGGCCGTTCTGGGTGACGTCCATGACGTACACGCCGTACTCAACCGGCAGGCGGTAGGCGTACGCCATGCGGGAGGTGATCTCCGCCCAGCGGATGCCCAGGACCGGGCGGCTGAAGGAACCGTTCTCGATGATCTGCTCGGAGATCAGCTTCGCGGTGTTCGAAGGGATGGCGAAGCCCAAGCCTTCGGCGGTAGCGGTGGTGCTGTTGGAACCGCGGACGATCATGACGTTGATGCCGATCACCTCACCGTTGAGGTTGACCAGCGGACCGCCGGAGTTGCCTTGGTTAATGGCGGCGTCCGTCTGGATCAGGTTCTCCATCTGGTAGCCGTTCGAGGACTCGAGGTAGCGCCCCGTCGCGCTGATGACGCCGACGGTGACGGTGTTCTTGAAGTTGCCGAGCGGGGAGCCGATCGCGATGACGGTCTCACCGGATTTCAGCACGTCGGAGTTGCCGAGTTTCGCCACGGCGGGCATGGTGCCTTCCACTTTGAGCACGGCGAGATCCGAGAAGGTGTCGGCGCTGACCAGCTGCGCCTGCAGACTGGTTCCGTCCGCTAACTCGACGTAGTAGTCTTTGCCTTCCTCGATGACGTGGTTATTCGTGAGGATGTAGCCGTCCTCGCTGATGATCACGCCGGAGCCCATGGAGGTCGAGTCGGAGGTGTAGCCGAACCAGCCGTAGGTGCCGGGGACGACCGCGGTGACGGTGACCACGGCGGGGCCGATCTCTTCCACGACTTTGGTGATCTGACTGGAAACCTCGACGGAGTCCACTTCCATCTCTCCGGTGGATTCTTTCTCGGCGAGCGCGTTCAGGGATGCCTGCAGGTCGGCGACCTGATCCTTCAGCGCCGCGACTTCGGAGGTCTCCGCGGGCTGCGCGGACTGCTGCCGCGCGTTCAGCCATTGCGAGCCGTAGATGGCGGCGAACCCGCCGAGAACGGCAGCCAGCAGGGCGATCAGAAGCATCGCGCCCCAGGACGGGCCGCTGCTCTTCTTTTTCTTTTCCTGTTTGATTTCATAAAGCGGTTCGTTATACATATCTTCGATCCTTTATTTGGACTTCTTTCCGCGGGTGAGGAGCAGGGCCGCGCAGAGGGCGGGCCACACCCACGTCTTCGTGCCGGGGCCGGTGGTGCCGGTGCAGGGCGCGGTACGGGAGGCGCGGAGCAGACGGAAGTCCTTCAAGGACTTGCCGCCGAGCGCGGCGCCCGCCTTCCCGAAAAATGCTTCATCATTGATGCCGGCCGTGAGCGTTTCCGTCTCATCCTGCGGGATGGAGCGCACCGTGGCGGTGTACCAGCCGTTCTTCAGCCAGAGCTCGCCGGCGGGGTTATTGTTGATGTAGGATTGGATCTCGTTGAATTCATCCGGCGAGGCGGCGAGAATAATGTCGCCGTCGTGTTCCGTACAGGACAGGGTGAATTTTCCGCTCCGTCCGGGGAAGGTCAGCACGGCCTGCTCCCCGAAGACAGACGGCGCGGCGCTGAGGACCGGGCCGATGCCGGTCTCCCAAGCGGCGGTCTTGAGCTTCTGCCCGATATTCGCGAAGGGCTGATCAAGTTTTTGAACGCCCTGCTTGACGATGTCGATTGCCTGTTCTTTGATGTCCATAGGTTGACTCAATTCTTCATTCTCGCGTAGATCACGGAAGTTCCGTCCGCGCCCTTGACCTCTTTGGTCTCGAAGACCTCCGGGTAGCCCTGGATCAGCAGCGAGAGCTGCTTATAGCCGAAGGTACGGGAGTCGAAGCCCGGGTCCAGCTGGCGGATGTGATGCCCGAGGGAGCCGAGGAAGGCCCAGCCGTTGTCCTGCTGCGCGAGCTCGAAGGCGTTGCGGAGCAGCGGGATCGGGTTCGGCGCGGAGCTCTCTTCCGGCTCGTTCTTCTTACTTCGGTGGTGCTTGTTGCCGCCGTGATTGTTATTGTTGTTATTGCCGCTCGGCTGCGGTTCGGAAGGCATCAGGTTCTCGGTGTAAACGAAGATGTCGCAGGCGTTCACGAAGGCCCGCGGCGTCTGCTTCTTGCCGATGCCCATGACGAAGTTGCCCTGTTCGCGGAGGCGGGTCGCCAGGCGCGTGTAATCGCTGTCCGAGGAAACCAGGCAGAAGGCGTCCACCGAGCCGGAGTAGAAAATGTCCATCGCGTCAATGATCATGGCGCTGTCGGTGGCGTTCTTGCCGACGGTGTAGCGGAATTGCTGGATCGGCTGAATGGCGTGCGTCTGGAGGACGTCCTTCCATCCGCCCATGTTCGAGGCGGTCCAGTCGCCGTAAATGCGGCGGATGGTGATCAGCCCGTACTTCGTGGTCTCGGCGAGCATTGCCTCGATCATAGACGGCTGCGCGTTGTCCCCGTCGATCAGCATGGCGATCCGCTGCGTCGGAGTGACGTCAGCAATATCCTGCAGAGTGAATGCCGCGTTGTCAATATCAAATTTTTTAGCCATGTGTGATCCTTTCCGGTATCCGCTGAACACCTTATTCTATTATAAGGCAAAAACGGCGGGGGTGTTGAATTCATAGAAAGTTCTAAGA
>CAVCBG010000145.1:0-4572 GCA_963600285.1 Anaerovoracaceae bacterium | reverse complement strand
AGGTTCTTGACCTCATGCGCGTGGGTTTGGATGAACCGGCTGCGCGGGGGAACTTCGGAACCCATCAGCATGGTGAAGGTCTTATCCGCGGCGATGGAGTCGCTCAGGTGGACCTGCAGCAGGGTGCGGTATTCCGGATTCATGGTCGTGTCCCACAGCTGTTCGGCGTTCATTTCACCGAGACCCTTGTAACGCTGGATCGCGGCTTTTTCCGCGGCGGTGGAGCCGAGTTTCTTGAGCATTTCGTCGCGTTCGGCGTCGCTGTAGGCGTATTGATGCTTGCCGCGGGAGGTGATGCGGTAGAGCGGCGGCTGAGCAATGTAGACGTGGCCCTGGGTGATCAGCTCCGGCATGTAGCGGAAGAAGAAGGTCAGCAGCAGGGTGCGGATATGGCTGCCGTCGACATCCGCATCCGTCATGATGATGATGCGGTCGTAGCGCAGGTGCTTGATATCAAAGTTCTCGTCGATCCCGGTGCCGATGGCGGAGATCATGGCTTTGATTTCCGCGTTGCCGAGGAGGCGGTCTTTGGTGACGCGTTCGGTGTTCAGGATCTTACCGCGCAGCGGCAGGATCGCCTGGAACGAACGGTCGCGGCCCTGTTTGGCGGAACCGCCCGCGGAATCACCTTCGACGATGTAGAGCTCGGCCTTGCTCGGGTCGCGTCCGGAGCAGTCCGCCAGTTTGCCCGGCAGGGTCATGCTCTCGAGAACGGACTTGCGGAAGACGAGGTCGCGGGCCTTCTGCGCGGCGTCGCGGGCGCGGGAGGAGGTGATGCATTTGTTGACGATGGCCTTGCCGGCGCTCGGGTTGTTCTCGAGGAATTCCTTGAAGCACTCCGTGACGACCTGACGCACGTAAGTCTGGACTTCGGTGTTCATCAGCTTGACTTTCGTCTGGGACTCGAACTGCGGGTCCGGATGCTTGATGGAGACGATGGCGGTGATGCCTTCGCGGGTGTCATCGCCGGAGAAGTTCTTGTCGCTGTCCTTGAGCAGGTTGGCGCTGTGGGCGTAGTCGTTGATGACGGACGTGACCGCGGTGCGCAGACCGGTCATATGGGTACCGCCGTCGATGGTGTTGATGGTGTTCGCGAAGGAATACACGGTCTCGGAATAGGTGTTGGTGTACTGGATCGCGACTTCGATGCCGACGTTGTCGATCTCTTTTTCGCCGTGAACGACCGGGTGCAGCGGGGTGCGGCCCTGGTTCAGGTAGTGGACGAAGGAAGTGATGCCGCCGTCAAAGTAGAAGGTGATCTCCTTGCCGACGCGTTCGTCGGAGAGGTGAATCTTCGTCTTGCGGGTGACGAACGCCATTTCGCGGAAGCGGTTCAGCAGCGTGTTGTAATTCAGGCCGTCGGTTTCTTCCTTGAAGATGGTGGGGTCGAAGCGGAAGGTGATCTCGGTGCCGGTCTTGGTCTCCGGGCAGTCGCCGATGACCTTGACGCGTTCATCCGGTTTGCCCTGATGATAGCGCTGGAAGTAAATCTTCCCGCCGCGGTAGACGCGGGCTTCCATCCATTCGGAAAGCGCGTTCACAGCGGAGGAGCCGACGCCGTGCAGACCGCCGGAGACTTTGTAACCGCCGCCGCCGAATTTGCCGCCCGCGTGCAGGGTCGTCAATACGACTTCCAAGGCGGAAATCTTCTTGGTCGGGTGAATGTCCACAGGGATACCGCGGCCGTTGTCGAGGACGGTGACGCTCTGATCTTCATGCAGTGTCACTTCAATTTCCGTGCAGTAGCCCGCCAATGCTTCATCAATGGCGTTGTCCACGACTTCATAAACCAGATGATGGAGCGCTTTGGAGTCGGTGCCGCCGACATACATACCCGGACGGCGCCGAACTGCCTCAAGGCCTTCGAGCACCTGGATGTTCTCGGCGGTATAGCCGGCGGAATTGGGATTTGAATTCTCACTCATGATTTTCAGCTTCCTTCTTGGTAGAGTTCTTCATTTTCGAAAAAGCAAGGTTCGCCTTTCTCCAGTCGAGAAAAGCTTTGTTCTCCTCCTGCCACTTTTGCATCTCCCGATAGAGAATGAAAGCGGAGGCGAGGAGAGCGGTTGAAATGAACGCGTGGCCGAAGATGCCGATGAGGACGAGCCACGAAGTCTGTTCGGGAATGTCCCAAATCATGTTCATTCCAAGCGTAATGACGATGACGTAAAGAATAAAGCGGACGGTCAGCGGCGCGCTCCAGGTGAAGAGCTTGAAGCTTTCCTTGACCGACTCGAAGAAATTTTGATCCTTGGCGAAAATGCCCGCCGGGATCCAGAACAGCGGCACGATGAGCCAGCAGCCCAGCGCGATCAGCAGCAGGACCGCGACTTCATAAAACGCGGGCACCGTCATGAAGACCAGCGTCAGCACGCAGGTGACGGGCGCCAGCAGGGCAATGACGATCGCGGCCATGATAATGATCATCAGAATGGTGTTCCCCGCCTTGCTCGCCAGCCGCTTCCAAGAGAATTTGGACGGCGTTTCTTCGCACGCGCGCGAGGTCCAGGCGTAGTACACGATCCCGAGCAGCAGGCCGACGATGTAGATCAGCACGCACAGCGGGATCAACGCCAGCCAGGAGCGGATCTGAACCTCGGGCGAAGTGCCGAGCGGGGTCGCGGCGGAGTAGCCTTTGAACAGGACGCTGACGCTGACCGGGAAGCTCTGCGTCAGGGCGAAGAGGTTGATCGAGGCGAGATACGCTTTCACGACCTCAACGCTGTCCGCGAACTGTGTGTACAGGGATTCGGGGACGGAGCTCAGCATGGAGTTCCACGCCTCTTCCACGGAGGGCGTCAGCCATTCGGAGACGCGGAGCTTCGGCCCGAAAAGCAGGAAAAGGTCCAGCACGATCGGCAGGATGAGCAGCTGCGCTTTGTAAGCGACTGTATTAAAACCCTTGCCGAGGCATTTGATCACGCTTGGCATGGGCGTCGTTGAAGGCATATCGTTTCTTTCCATATCTTTATAAGTATACCACAATCACGCCCGCTTAAGAAAAACGGGGCTAAAAAACGGACATACGGCGGCCCCCGTACGTGTGTAAGCGGAGCCGTCCGCGCATATCGCTGTTATAATAGAAGGCATGGAAAATCGAAGGTATGAATTCATGTTCAGCATGCTGACCGGGGTGGTGATGCTTGTGTTCCTGTTGGGCGCGCTTACCGACCGGCAGCTGACGGCTTTCGATTTAAACCTCGGCGGGTTCTCCCTGAAGCTGACGCTGCGCTCGCTTGAGCTGCTGATCCCGCTGACGGCCGCGGCCGCGGTGCTGGCGCTTTATCACATCCTGCGGACGCGTCTGGATGTCCCGCAGGCGCAGTGCGGGTTTTACCTGATCCTGCCCTTCGCGGTCGTGCTGACGATCGGTTACGCGCTGCGCAACATCAGCGGCATGCAATCCGTCTGCGCCGCGCTGGTTCTCGGCGGGCTGCTTTTCTACCTGGTCCTCTACTTCGAGTATAACGCCTGCGACCCGAGCTCGGCCGGCCGTCCGATTGCCACGATGGTCCTCAGCGGATTGAGCTACGCCGTGTTTCTGCTGTTCGTGATGGCTCTGCGGGCGAATGTCTCCCGTCTGATCATCTCGCTGCCGTCCGTCTTCCTGATCAGCACGGCCATCGCCATGAAGCTGTACTCCTTCACCCTGATCCGCGGCAGCATCCCGCTGCACGCCGCCGTGACCGGGGCGGTGATGACGTTCGCCGCCGCGGGGCTGCATTATTGGCCGATTGATGTGATTTCTTACGGCGCTTTGATGTTTCTTTGGTATTATTGTTTTGTCGGTTTGGAAAACGGCGCGGACGCTCGGCTCCCGATGCGCCGCGTTTTACTCAATCTAATCCCCGCCGCGGTGCCTGTTCTGGCCGTGATGGCGGTACTCAGATTCGGATTATTATAGGAGATGACTGAATGAACTTCACGCTCTTACATCTTTTGTATCTTGTTCTCGCGTATTTGATCGGCGCGATCCCTTGGGGCTGGATGATCGTCTGGCTGGTGAAGCGGAAGGACGTCCGCTATATGGCGTCCGGCCGTTCGGGAATGTCCAACGTCATCCGCGCGGCCGGCAAGGGCTGGGGTATTTTGACCGCGGTCCTGGATATATTGAAAGGCTTCGCCGCGATTTATGTGGCCCGTCTGCTCTTCGCGGAGCCCGAACCGTGGCTGACCGCCGTCGGCGGGATTTTGGCCGTGCTGGGGCATATCTATTCGGTGTATATGATTGAGAAACGCCGCGACGGGAAGTTCTACTTCCGCGGCGGCGCGGGCGGCTTGACCTCCATCGGCGCCGGCACCGCGCTGTGGGCGGGATACCTGATCTTCGTCCCGCTCCCCTGCTTCCTGATCTACATGATCAGCGGATACGCGTCCGTGGCGACGGCTTCCTTTAATATCTTCGGGACGATCGGCTTCATCGTCGGCGCGATCATGGGGAAATGCTCGTGGTGGTGCGTGCTCTACGGTGTCGGCGCCGAGATCCTCGTTCTGCTTTCCCTGCGTCCGAACTTCAAGCGCCTCCGCCGCGGTGATGAACGGAAGCATGAGTTCAGGCTGCATAGGAAGGAA
>CAVCBG010000144.1:0-4581 GCA_963600285.1 Anaerovoracaceae bacterium | reverse complement strand
GCTGCTGGCTCATCTGCTGGGAATAGGGATCCTGCGCGGAGGTCTGAGCGTCGGCAGCGGGCGCGGCGAAGTTCTGCTGCGGCATGCCATACTGCTGCTGGCCGAAAGGCTGCTGCATCGGCTGCTGCCATCCCTGCTGCATGGGCATGCCCATGTTGTTCGGCATCTGACCGTAGCCGTAACCCATCGGGGGCTGCTGCTGGCCGTACGGCTGCTGCATCGGCTGCTGACCGTAGGGATTCATCTGCGGCTGGCCGTAAGGATTCTGCTGCTGAGCGTACGGATTGTAGGCTTGGTTGAAGCCGTAATTTTCACCCGGGTTCTGATTTTGAGCGGCGTTGTCATTGCCGGTCAATGCGCCGTCATTCTGGAAATTTTGGTTATCGTTATTCATAAGATTTCCTTGTTTTTTCTCAAAATTGTATGATTCCGGCGCATTACCGGCCGGCATATCCGCGAGATTATTCAACTCACCCTGCGCGTTCTTCAAGCCGAGCTCGGTCGCGCGCTGGAACACCAACATCACTTCACCGCCCAAGGTGATCACATCATTCTCGAAAAGCTGCACCGGAGCGGTAATTTGATAATTATTGACAACGGTGCCGTTCGTCGAGTTGTTGTCAACCAAAACGACGGAACCGTTCGCCTGCACATAGAGAAAAGCCTGTACCCGGGAAATCGAATTCTCGGCAAGAACGATGTCGCAGCTTGAGTCGCGGCCGATCTTCGTTTCCTGCTTCGTGATCGGGATGATCTTCCCTTTCAGTGAGCCTGAGTAGATACACAGCTGATATTGAATATTCATGTAATATTTTACCTCATCCGCGTTTCTTACTGATATTCATTATATCATGCGGATAAAATTCGTCAAATCGCCGATCGGATGAAACCCGTCGCGCGGACGGCATCATACGCATATCCATACGAATTAAAGTATAACATATTATCAATTGCGCAAGAGAATACTTAATACAGAACAAATTTTCACACACTCGGACAAAATCCGCGCATATCGTCTATAATTATTTACGGAGAAAGCCAATGGAAGAGAAGCAGAGAGAAGAGAGCCTCGGGGAGATCGTATATTCCCGCACCGTCCCGCCGGTTGAAGCGGAATACGCGCCCGTGCCGGCATGGCTCGGCGCGAAGACGATCCATGCCCTGAACGAGGCCAATATCAACATGCTCTACCGGCATCAGCGCGAGGCGCTGGAGGCTTTCACGAATGGGGAGAACGTCGTCATCTCGACCGGCACTTCCAGCGGGAAAAGCCTCGTCTACCAAATTCCGATCCTCGATATGCTCTCCTCCGATGAAGACGGCACCGCCATTCTCATCTTCCCCACGAAAGCCCTGACGCAGGACCAGTTCAAAAGCCTGATCCGTCTGGCGCCGGAGTTCGCGGACCGTATCTTCATTTACGACGGAGACACGCCGCGGGCGGCCCGTTCGGCAATCAAAGCCAAGGCCCGCGTCATCTTCACCAATCCCGACATGATCCACGCCGGCATCCTGCCCTATCATCCGGCTTGGCTGGATTTCTTCAGCCATCTGCGGCTGATCGTCATTGACGAGGCGCATATTTATAAAGGAATCTTCGGCGCCCACGTGACGAATGTGCTGCGCCGAATGAAGCGCGTCACGGCGCATTACGGAACGGAGCCGCGGTACATTCTCTGCAGCGCGACGCTTTCGAACGCCAAGGAGCTGGCGGAAAAGCTCACCGGGGAGCCGTTCACCGCGGTCACGCGCGACACTTCCGGCAGCGGGAAGAAGACGATCGAGTTCATCAACCCGCCCATCGTCAATCAGGAATTCGAACTCCGCGCGGGCGCGATCGTCACGGCGGCGAAGAATGCCCGCCGTCTGCTGGAGGATGTGCGGCAGGTCCTCGTCTTCTGTCAATCCCGGCAGTCGGTCGAGTCCGCTGTCCGCCGGCTGCGCGATTACGGCGTGGACGCCGCCGGCTACCGTTCGGGGTATCTCGCCCGCGAACGGCGTGCCATCGAGGCGGGGATGAAATCCGGCGAGGCCCGCTGCATCGCCGCCACCAACGCGCTGGAACTCGGCATGGACATCGGCGGCATTGACGCGGTCATCTCCGTCGGCTATCCCGGCACGATCTCCGCGCTCCTGCAGCGTCAGGGACGCGCCGGCCGACGCGGCTCCGCCTCGAAATTCCAGCTGATCGGCTCGCAGACTCCGACGGATCAATACATCATGAGCCATCCGGACTTTCTATACGAAAAGAAGATCGAGCCCGTGCTCGTCGACCCGGACAATCTGCTGATCCTGCTGCAGCATCTGCAATGCACCTTATACGAACTTCCTTTCCCCGCGGGCGAGACCTTCGGCGGTCTTGACGCGGAGGAAACGCTGGACCTGCTGAATTACCTCGTCGGCGAAGGCGCGGCGCGCTTCAGCGGCAATACCTATTACTGGCTCTCCGGCGACAATCCGCAGACCTCCGTCTCCCTGCGAAACGCCGGCCTGTCGCGAATTGCCATCGTCAGCCCGAATCAACTCACCGGCAAGAACGAGATGATCGGCGAAGTCGACCGTTCCTCCGCGTTCTGGATGGTTCACGAGGGCGCGGTTTACTTCCACAACGGCACCTCGTACCACATCAAGAAGCTCGACCTTGAACTGAACACCGCCTACGCGGAAAAGGCCGAGCTGCCGTACACGACCGAAGCGCAGAAGGAATGCCACATCGACGTGGACAACATTCTCACCACGGAGAACCGTCCCAACGCGGACATTCACACCGCGGAGGTCACCGTCACCACGAAAGTCGTCAGCTTCAAGCGCATCGCCAACGACAATCACCAAGAGCTTGACATCACGCCGCTGGACTTACCGGAGGAAACCTTGCAGACGACCGCCTTCGTTATCGTGCTGAAGGAAGAGCTCCGCGAGAAACTGCGCGGGATGCGGCTGTGGACCGCGGACAAGAATGATTACGGCCGCGACTGGCCGGTCATCCGCGAACAGATCCTCGCCCGCGACGGGTATACCTGTCAGGTCTGCCATAAGACCATGGCGGAGTCCGTCCTCCACGTGCACCACGTCAAGCCCTTCCGCACCTTCATCAACAAGCGCGAGGCCAACGACCCGGACAACCTGATCACGCTCTGCCCCGACTGCCACGAGGCTGTTGAGGCGAAGGTACGCATGCGCGGCGGGCTGGCGGGATTCGCGGCGGCCTTTCATCAGATGGCGGCGCTTTTCTGCGAATGCGACCCCGGCGACCTGGAGATCATCACCGATCCGGACTGCCGCGATTTCGAGGGACGGCCGACGGTTTTCATTCATGAGATCACGCCGGGCGGATTCGGTCTGGCGCAGGGGATCGCCGACCGCCTGGATGAGATCAATGACGCCGTCATCGACCTGATCACGAAATGCAAATGCCAAGACGGCTGCCCGGGATGCGTCGGCGCCGCGGGCGAAAACGGCGTCGGCGGCAAGGCCGAGGCGCTGGCGATTGCCGAACATGTCGCGGAGGTGAGCCGTGAGTGACATCATGTCCCGCCTGAAAAAGCTGGGCGTCACGAAGGGCTTCCCCGAAGGCTATCAGCCGCCGAAGCCGAAGGGACCGGACGGCGAAGCCATTGAGATCCTCAAGCGCTCGTTCCCGAACGGCATCGTGGTCGAGAATGATTACGGCCCGTGCTTCATCAACCGCCGCATTCAGCCGTTGACCGAGCCGCATGGGCGCGTGAATATGACGGACAGCCTGCGCGAATCGCCGCTGTTCGACTCGGTGATGGGGATGAACATCGCCCGCAAGGAAGACACCCTCGCCTTCGACACCGAGACGAGCGGCCTCTCAACCGGCAGCGCCGCCTTCATCTTCATGCTGGGGCTGGGCTACTTCGAGGGCGAGAATTACATCGTCGATCAGCTGATCCTGCCCGACCTCGACTACGAGAAAGCCTTCCTGCGGCAGACGGAATTGATTTTCAGCCGCTTCCCGATCCTCCTCTCGTACAACGGCAAGGGCTTCGACATTCCCATGCTGCAGTCGCGCCTGCGCTTTCACATGATGCCGGACTTCACCGGCGAGATCAGCCACATCGACCTGCTCTATATCTCCCGCCGCTACTGGAAGCCGCGTCTCGGCTCCGTGCGGCTTTCGAACATCGAGCAGTATCTCCTCAAGCTGGAACGCGGCGACGAGGAAGTGCCCGGATACCTGGCGCCGGAGTTGTACCGCGACTGCCTGCGTGATCGGGACGCCTCCCACATCACCGGCGTCGCCTATCACAATCAGATCGACGTCGTCAGCCTGTCGGCGTATCTGCTCTACCTGAACGACCTCTGCGTACGCTCCGCGGACGACCTGTCCCTGTGGGAGGCGGAGGGCGCGTCCGAAGCCGCGGTGTTGAAAAATAACCTCACCGTCCTGCAGCCCGAAGCCCTCGCGTCCCTGCCGAGCTGCACGCCGAAGGAGAAGAAAGCATTGGCGGCCAAGCTCGTGAAAACCGATCCCGCCGCCGCGCTCCCGATCTTCGAGGAGCTTGCCGAACGCGGCGACCTTGAATCCGCGAAGAAGGCGGTCAAGCTTCATCAAAAATT
>CAVCBG010000143.1:0-4628 GCA_963600285.1 Anaerovoracaceae bacterium | reverse complement strand
GATATTTAGCTGCCGCATCTTCTTGATCCGTAGCTAATAACCCATCCAGGAATTGTCTGGCATCAGCATCTAATTCAAACTTTACACATGCCCCATCCATAGAAATTAGATCATCAAGATACGATTCATTTTGATGTTTTAAACTAATCTCCTTCAACTCGATTAAGAATGCGGATTGAACCCTCTTTTTGAGGTTTTCCATCCAGACAGGACTGCCTACTGTATAACTGAGTGATTTATCTTTGTTATATACATACGAATTACCGTACATTTTGCATATGGCAGCGCTGATTTGCCATAGCACCTTTTCTTTGTCTTCTGTGGTTTCCTCATAGTAATCGGAAATGACTGACATGGATTTAATCAGCACGTTAAATTTCTGCTCTCTCTTATAGTAATCCGAGTCCGTCATTGAAAGCATGGCTTTGCCAAACGCGCTGAAGAAGAGAGCCTCGATATTGTGAGGAGCATTCCGCTCTACCATGTTATAGTATTTCTCAACTTCTTCCCAGTCATCTTTCGAATACGCGCGTCTGCCGTTCTCGAGGTACTTCTCCACAAAAGAGGAATTGTCAACCTTGACGGTACCCTGAACTTCAACCGTACCCTCAATCATCATTCGCTTCGCATCTTCAAGAGAGTACTTCATGCCGCAGTTCTGGCAGACAAATACGCCATCCTTCTTCATGAGGTCTGTCCCTCCGCACATTTCACATCGAAGTTGCTGCATTTTCTTTTTCCTCCTTAATTACTTCAAGGTTTTGCACATCCCCATTTTTCCCGCTACGCCAAAGAGATCAATGCAAGGAGAATGAAACACGGAAAACTATCTATCCTTAGTTAATTCTTTGGCAATCTCGTCGCTCCGTTTTTTTAGCTGAGCAAATTCATCCCGAAGTTCTTTCCCTTCATTCTTGAGTGCATTAATTTCTGCGTTAAATCTGTCCCGATGGGCTTTTCTTTCTGCTTCAGCCTTAGTTTTGAGTGCTTCTAACTTAGGGAGTTCTTCGTTATCAATACGGTTTCGAATTTCCTTCTTCTCTTTAATTTTGAAGAAGCCTAATTCATCTCTTTGCGATTCAAGACTGCGAATCAAATCCTCCTGTTTGTTCGCATCAATTTCGCAAAGCAAAGTTTTATCTCGCTCCTTAATTAATTCGCTAATCGTTGGGGCATTTTTATTGTCAATAGCGTCAATTTGAGCAGATAGTCCTTCGGTTTTCTTTTTTATATCAGCTTGCTCTTGTTCGAGTTCCTCTTTTTCTGCAGTATGATCCGCCCAGTATAGAGCAATCTTTGCTTTGCGTAATGCTTCCTGCATGGCTTTTAAATGCGCATCTACTACTTTAGACATCGCACGCTCTTTTTCCTCATATTTGGCTACGGTGGCGCATCTGGATCTTATAGCAGAATCTGTTAAAGTGTAGTTCACCCGCCAGCCAAAAACTTGTTTCCCATCAAACCAAGTCAAAGGACCGTTACCTAAAACAATATGCCAGCTCGCAGAGGGAATAATTTCTTTTTCAAAGAAGATGATGTTATGATAAATATTCTTCATAACCACCGGGTCGGTATCCTCAGTAAACTGTTTTTCAGCATATTGCAGGAGGGCGATGAGATTATCTGTCTCACTTAAAAAAGTATCCCATATGGCTTTGGTTGGACGGTAAAGGTCAGTGTGTGCAAGTACTGAAAAACCATTAACTTGCTTAAATGGTCCTTGCCCCATATACTCCCGATAATAATTGTAGCCCACAGTGGATTTCCATGAGGCCATGCAAATATCATTAGCTTTTCTGCAAAAGAAATTGCTAAAACTTGTCAAAAATTCTTGCTTTTCTTTTTCTAAGCCTAACTCATCAAATGCTGATTTCATCTTCTCACATGAATCGACATAAGAGTTCTTCGCTCGGACTAATGCTGCATCTGTTGGCCTACCTGCCTCAATTTGTTTCAGCCAAAATTCAACTTCACTTTCAAAGCAAATTATCAGCAAGTTTATGGTTTCCTTTTTCTTTGCTGGCTTTTCTTGATCAGGAAGAATACGATACGAAGTCATTATGCAATTGTAGGCTTCCAAAATTCTCTGATTTTTAGAATTGACTTGATAATTAATGGCTAAGCCCTTTAATTTCCAGGCCTCATAGCTTGTGTTGTCTATGGCAATAATTTGGTTGCAAAACGCCTCTGTCTGGGCGAAATTTTTGGATTCATAAGAGCTTTTTGCAAGGTTTAAAAGATTCTCAAGTTGTGCAGCATTCTTTACATTTACTGAACCGCTGACTTCAACCATCATTTTCTTCGCTTCCTCAACGGAATACTTTGTGCCACAGCTTTGGCAGACAAACACGCCATCCTGTTTTACGAGGTCGGTTCCTCCGCACATTTCGCAAGTCAATTGTTTCATTGTTAATTCACGCTTTCTCTCTGATATTGTATTAGGTTGCTATCTGCTTTTCCAAGACACACAACCCCTGGGATTTTTCCGTCTGCAACAGCATTCTTAAACAGTTTGCCGAAATTGGATCTTTCACCTCTTTGAAGCTTATTCCATTCAGTTCCTTGGAACAGATCTTTGGAATAAAATATTTGTCCAATAGGAATACCAGAAATGTTCTGTTTTGCTTGTTCAAGTAATTTGGAATAGTCCATTTTTACCTCATTTCAGAATTTTGCATTTCGCGTTGCGCTCGTCCAGGAGCGATGTGAGTTCCGCCGCAATCTTGGGCTTGTCTTCCGCTGTTTTCAGTTCCGCGATTTTGGCGGAGATTTGGGCTTCCACGCCCGCCAAACGCTCATCACTCATCGGGTCCGAGAAACGTATCTTTTCCGCAAGCCCGGTCAGCGCCGCTTTGACCGTTTCATCGGTTTCGTCCTTCTCCAACAGCTCAACCTCGGTCTGCAGTTCTCGGATATAGAAGACCTTCCCGCGGAATTTTCCTTCTACCCGCTCAATCTCGCCACGTCCGACATCGGAACCGATCATACACACGGCGGATACGCCCGCGATTACCGTACAGGCAATGATTGCGCTCCAAAGCGGAGCAGTGGGAACGAACACGAACACGGCAAGCGCGATGATCTGAAGCAAAAGATAAACAATGCCGATGTGAACGACCGGAATGCCGAGGAACTTGCTTTTCAACGTTTCGTTACGACCGAAAGCCGATTTCCAAATAATAATCTGAGCGGCAAACGCGATGACGGTGAACGCGTAAGCGACCCAAAATGCCGGCGTTTTAGCTGTAGGGACAGCGAAAGCGACCACGCTGACCAAAATGAACAGAATGCCGAGAATGAGACAGCCTTTTAAACCTGTTTTCTTCATCGTTACGCCTCCCTCTTCGCGCCGCATTTGGGGCAGAATTTCCCGGGCTTGGTGAACTTGAACCCGCATTTCGCGCAGATATCCGGAGATGTCTGCGGCGCTCCGCATTCATCACAGAATGCCGCGCCCGGCGTCAACTCGGCACCGCATTGGTCGCAGAAGCGGTTCGCGGCTTGCTGCGGCCGGGTTGTGATTCCGGCGAACGCGTCGGAGACAGCTCCTCCGACCATGCCGCCGACGGTACCGCCGACACCCGCCATCATGCCTAAACCGATACCCATATTAGAGAACTGCCCGACAGCTTCATTGCGGGCGGCATCCTGCGCCACATCGAATCCGCGCTCCTGCTGGTAGGTGTAACCTTCCTGAGCGCGCTTTGTCGCCTGAGCTTGAGAGTCGATGACAACCTTCTGCGCTTCGGTCTGGGCGCGGATCACATCGGTCTGCTGGCGGAGTTTCGCTTCGGCAATATCGGCGTACTGGCGGAAATGCAGTTCCTTGAACTTTTCGTACTGCGGGTCGCCGTCCGGTTTGATCACTGTTGTTACGTAAAAGCGTTTGAGCTGAACACCGTAATCAAGAAAATCGGGAATCAGCTTCCGCTGGATATCCGCGGAAAAGGTCTCAAGACTTTCGTCAATTTCGAAGATATTGATAGCGTTGGCCCGCATCGTTTGCGCAATGTAGGCCTTGACCTTCGTCATCAGGATGCCGCGGAAATAAGCCGTCAGCTGCTGGCGATCCAGGATCCGCTCGGTGCCGACCAATTTGACCAAAAGCTTACGGGAATCATCCACGGAGAGAGCCATTTCGCCGCTCGCGCCGATAGAAATCGGGAATTTGTAAGTCGGTTCCACATACTGAACCTTGCTGTCCGTTCCCCAGCGGATCGCCATCTGCTCGGTTCTATTGATGAAATAGACTTCGCAGTGGAACGCGCTCTCGCCGCCGGTGGGGATATTGATCAAACCGCGCAGGATGGGAATATTCTGCGTTTCAAGGGTGTATCTTCCCGGCCCAAACAGGTCGAGCGCCTGTCCATTCAGGAACAGGATCGCTTCCTGCGATTCATGGACGATCAGCTGGGAGGTTGTGTTGAAGTCCTCGCAGGGGTGTTTCCATACAAAGGTACTGTTATCGCCCTCGTATTTGATGACCTCAGCAATATTTCCCATGCAGCTCCTCCTTCGGCCCGATTTGTTTTTGTGTACTTTTACAAATCGCGTGGAGTTGCTGTTTGGACAGGAAAATTTGTCCTTGACAAGGTTTGGCTTTTCTACTAAAATCATTTTAGACATAG
>CAVCBG010000142.1:0-4631 GCA_963600285.1 Anaerovoracaceae bacterium | reverse complement strand
CTATTGACTTTTCCCGTCGAAAAAGTGTATAATTAACCAAACGGCATTGATGGAGAAGAGTAAACCGATGCGCGCGGACAGGGACGGAGGGTCTCGGACTGGAAGCCTTCCGGCGCGGCGGCGGTCGAAGTTCGCTCCGGAGCTGCCCGGGGGAAACGCTTGCAATGGGCGCGGTAGTTCGGGACGTCCGCCCGCGTTAAGGGTCAATGAAGCGGGTCCGCCGGTGGGCGGATCAATCAGGGTGGTACCGCGGATCTTTTCCGTCCCTCGAGTGGCAGGGGCGGTTTGTTTTTTTAACCGCGGCGTAAATTATTAATAAATGAATTGGTTCTCATTGAGAAAAGGATGTATATTATGGCAGACAATGAAATCCTCACACGTCTTGAAACGCTCACTTTGGAAGCGATGGCCGATCTCGAAGGCGCGAAGGACGAGAACGCCCTTCAGCAGTGGCGCGAAACGCATTTGGGCAAGGAATCCGAGCTGAAGCAGCTCCACGAGAAGCTGGCGGAATCCTCGGCGGAAGAACATCAGAAGCTCGAGGAAGCGCACGCCAAGCTCGAAGCCGCTTACGAAGCCCGCGCCGTGGCGCTGCACAAGCTCAACCCCAACACCGACCTCCGTGCCCGGCTGCAGGCCTTCACGCTGGAAGCCCTGTCCGAGATCGAAGGCGCGTCCGATGAGGACACCCTCAAGAAGCTCCACGAAGAACGCCTCGCTCAGCTCCACGCCAAGCTGGAATCCTCGAAGGAAGACCGCGAGAAGCTTGAAGAGGCCGCGAAGGAAGCTCACGCCAAACTCGATGCCGCTTATGAAGCCCGCGCCGTGGCGCTGCACAAGCTCAACCCCAACACCGACCTCCGTGCCCGGCTGCAGGCCTTCACGCTGGAAACCCTGGCCGAGATCGAAGGCGCCGCGGATGAGGACACCCTCAAGAATGTCCGCGAATCCCGCCGCAGTCAGTTCCACGCCAAGTTAGAAGCCCTCTCGAAGGAAGACCGCGAGAAGCTTGAAGCGGCTGCCAAAGAGGCGCACGCCAAGCTTGATGCCGCTTTCGAGGCCCGCGCGGCGAAACTCCATCACGGTAAATAAAAACGATTGATTTCGTTGAGAAAAAGGAAACAATATGGCAGAAAACGAATTACTTTCACAGCTTGAAGCTTTCACTCTGGAAGCCATGGCCGATCTGGAAGGCGCCGCGGATGAGAACGCTCTCCAGCAATGGCGAACCGCCCGACTCGGCAAAAGCTCCTTCGTGCAGCAGGTTTTCAGCAAGATGAAGGACGCCTCCAAGGAAGACCGTCCGAAGCTCGGCCAGGCCGCGAACAAAGTCCGCAACCAGCTGGAAACGGCTTTTGAGGCCCGCGCCGCCGAACTGCGTGAGAAGGCATTGAACGCCTCCCTCGAGCAGGAGAAGCTGGACATCACCCTTCCCGGGCGCCGTCCGGTCCCCGGCCGTCTGCATCCCGCCACGCAGAACATGCGCGAGATCCTGGACGTCCTCTCCCACATGGGGTTCCAGACCTTCCGTACGCCGGAAGTCGAGACCGACGAATACAACTTCGAGCTGCTGAATATCCCGCCGTATCATCCGGCGCGCGATATGCAGGACACGTTCTACACCACCGACCCGAATGTCGTCCTCCGCACCCACACCAGCCCGGGCCAGATTCATTCCATGCGCAAGTTCGCCCCGAATCCGGTCCGCGTCGCGCTCCCGGGGATGTGCTTCCGCTATGAACAGATCAGCGCCCGCCATGAGATCCAGTTCAATCAGATCGAGCTGCTCGTCGTCGGCCATAACATTACCTTCGGCGATGTCAAAGGTACCTTGGACGACTTCGCCCGCCGTATGTTCGGCGAGAACGTCCGCACCCGCTTCCGCCCGTCTTACTTCCCCTTCACCGAACCGTCCGCCGAAATGGACGTCGAATGCTTCCTCTGCGGCGGCAAGGGCTGCAACATGTGCAAGAACTCCGGCTGGCTTGAGATCCTCGGCTGCGGTATGATTCACCCGACCGTCCTGAAGAACGGCGGCTACGACCCGAATGAGTTCTCCGGCTGGGCCGCGGGCATGGGTCCGGAACGTATCACCATCCTTCGCCACCACGTGGACGACATCCGCAATTTCTGGGGCAATGACATTCGATTCTTGGAGCAGTTCTGATGAATATTCCTCTTTCATGGTTAAAAGATTATGTTGATGTGAACCTCCCGCTGGAGGAGATCGCCCGCGTCCTGACCATGTCCGGTCTGGAAGTGGACGAAGTGCAGCTCATCGGTCTCCCGGGACCGGACAACGACAACCACGGTTTCAAGTTCACGGGCCTTTCCTGGCCGGCGGACAAATTCGTGGTGGCGTCGATCTATGAAGTCCGCCAGCACCCGGATGCCGACCGCCTGACCCTCTGCCAGTTGGATGACGGCACGGGCGAGCACACCATCCTCACCGGCGCGCCGAACCTCTTCCCCTACATCGGCAAGGGCCGCCTCGAAAAACCGATCAAGGTCGCTTACGTCCGCGAAGGCGGCGTCCTCTATGACGGCCACAAACCGGGTTGGGAACTGACGAAGATCAAGAAGACGAAGATCCGCGGCTTCGAGACCAACTCCATGGTCTGCTCCGCGAAGGAACTCGGCATCTGCGAAGAGCACGACGGCATCATCATTCTGCCGGACGATGCCCCGATGGGTATGCCGCTCGCCGACTACATGGGCGACGCGGTCTACGTCGTGGACATTCTCCCGAACATGATCCGCAACGCGAACATCCGCGGCGTTGCCCGTGAAGTCGCGGCGCAGCTCAACCTGCCGCTGAAGCCGGTCTCCTATGACTTCAAGCAGGAAGGCCCGTCCGTCAAGGATCAGGTCAAGATCGAGATCCGCGAACCCGAGATGAACCCGCGCTTCGTCTCCGGCATGATCACCGGCACGAAGGCCGTCGACAGCCCGTTTGAGGTCCGCATGCGCCTGTACAAAGCCGGCATGCGCCCGATCAACTCCATCGTCGACGCCACCAACTACGTCATGCTCGATCTCGGTCTGCCGCTGCATTCCTTCGACTATGACGCGCTGAAGAAACGCGCCGACGGCAAGACCCCGACCATCATCACCCGCCGCGCCGAGAACGGCGAACACCTCGTCACCCTCGACAATGTTGACCGTGAGCTGAACGAGGACATGATCCTCGTCACCGACACCGCCGGCATCCTCTCCATCGCGGGCGTTATGGGCGGCGCGGAGACCGAAGTCGTCCCCGAATCTCAGAACATCCTCATCGAGTCCGCGGCGTGGAACTTCGTCAACGTCCGCAAGGCCACGACCAAGCTGCATCTGAATTCCGAAGCCGGCTACCGCAACTCCCGCGGCATTCATCCGGCCCTCGCGGAAGACGCCTGCAAGATGTGCCTGTCCCTGATCCGTCAGTGGGGCGGCGGCACGATTGCCCAGGACCTCGTGGATAATTACGCCGAGCCGCGCATCGACCCGGTGAATGACATCACCTCCGAAGACGTCAAGCGCTGCCTCGGCATCGACCTGACCCTCGATCAGATCAGCGAACTGCTGTCCCGCCTTGAGTTCAAGTGCGAGAAAGTCGGCGATAAGCTCGAAGTCACCTGCCCGCCGCATCGTCTGGACATCGGCGAAGGCGTTGTCGGCCGCGCGGATATCATGGAAGAGATCGCCCGCCTCTACGGCTACGACAACATCCCCATGACCCGCATGAAGGACGAGCTCCCGCCGGCCTATACCGACATTGCCATGAAGCTTGAGAACGAGCTCCGCGACGTCCTGACTTCCCTCGGGATGCAGGAAATCACCACCTACCGCATGACCTCCCCGGAGCGCGAAGCCCGGCTCATCGGCAAGGCGGAGGACGCCTACGTCACCATCGCGAACCCGATCTCCCCGGACCGCAATGTCATGCGCCGCAATCTGCTGGTGCCGGTCATGGAGATCCTCGAGCACAACATCCGCCTGTCCGACAGCCTGAAGCTCTACGAGCTCGGCCCGGTCTTCATCCCGGTCGAAGGGCAGCAGCGCCCGATTGAAGAGATGCACCTCGCCGCGGTTCTCTCCGGCAAGCAGTACACCGAATCCTGGGACACCCACAGCAAGGCTCAGCTCGACTTCTTCTCCATGAAGGGCATCGTCGAAGCCATGGTCGAAGCCATGCACATCCCGTCGGTGAGCTTCAAGGTTGCCGAACGCTCCTGGCTGCATCCCGGCAAGACGGCCGAGATTTACGCGGGCGATATCTGCGTCGGCGTGATGGGCGAACTGCATCCGCGCGTCAAGTCCAACTTCGACCTGCTCAGCGCTCCGGTCATCCTGCTGGACATTGACCTCGCGAAGCTGCTCCCGCTCTCCGAACAGAACTACCCGTCCCATCCGATCTCCCCGTACCCGGGCATCTATGAGGACCTCGCGATCGTGGTTGATGAAAGCCAGACCGCCGAAGAAGTTCTCGCCGTGATCAAACAGGCCGGCGGGAAGATGCTCGCCAAGGCGGAGCTCTTCGATATCTTCCGCGGCCCGGTCCTCGGCATCGGCAAGAAATCCCTTGCCTACAGCCTGATGTACCAGTCCCCGGAAAAGACCCTGACCGACAAAGACGCGACGGCGATCCG
>CAVCBG010000141.1:0-4658 GCA_963600285.1 Anaerovoracaceae bacterium | reverse complement strand
GTATGGCCGTTCGGGCAGAAGGAGACGGAGCCGGGGCCGAGGAGCTCTTCGGTGCCGTCGTAGATCATCTTCGCCTTGCCGCTCAGAATGAACACGGTCTCGGAACTCCCTTCGTGGGTGTGCATGCCGATGGACGAACCCGGGTGCAGGTATCCCCGCATGATACGGGTCTCGCCGTCAAACCACATCTTCGCCGTGAATACGCCTTCGCCGCCTTTGAAGGCGGGGAAATCCTTTTCCTCAATATTCTCAAAATCAATAATCATAAATTCCCTCCGATACATTAACAAAACTGTCTCGAAAATCTACTCTAATTATAGTAGAATGATAAAGGAAAAAGATTTAAATCATCGGTCATTTTCGGGATTTGTGACCTTCGGATGGTAAACATGGACAACAATCAGAAAATCATCAACGGCCGCTACCGCGTGCTTTACGGCGTCGGGGCGGACAAGAGCGGATACTTCCTCAGCCTGCAGGATTCGCAGGCGGATCGGAACTATTACGCCAAACTCATGAAAGTGGACGACGGCCGCCTGACCGCGCAGGGCTTATTCGCCATCCAGAAGCGGGTGCAGCGGCTGTCGAAATTCGCGCACACGAACGCCGTCACGATTTACGAATCGGAGCTGACGGAGGACAGCCTGCTCATCCGTCAGAACGCGCTGGCGGGCCAGTCCCTGCGCAATCTCCTGCAAAAGAAGGGCCGTCCGCTGACGATGAACAGCGCCTTCCGGGTGGCGTTGGATATTGCCTCCGCCCTGGCCGCGCTCCACAGCGAAGGCTTGGCCCACGGCGAACTCGATCCGTCCCACATTTGGGTGGACGACCGCGGGCGGAATTACCTCTCCTTCCTCGAATATCCTCCGTCATACGATACCGAACGCTCGGTGTACAAGATGCCGGAGCTCACCCCCGCCGCGGAGCCGCAGCCGGCGAATGACATTTTCTCCTTCGGCGTGCTGCTCCTGGAGATCTGCACCGGCATCTCGACGTACCGTTCCTCCGGGGATGTCTCCGACGTGGAGGAATACAGCCGCGTCTTCCGCTATTACCGCGAGTGCCTGAAGGACGCCGCGGGGCTCGAGGCGCCGAAGATCGTGCCGATCATCTCCCGCTGTCTGACGGATAACGCCTCCGAACGCTACCGCGACGGTGAGGAGCTCTATTGGGCGCTGCGCGAGCTGATTGAAAAGAATATGACGAACCGCGAGGACCTGGTCAACGACAAGGCTCCCATGCAGGAGCTCCCGAAGGCCGCGCCGAAGCCGGTCAAGAAAGAGAAGGTCGAGACGCCCGTGTTCGAGACCGCCAAGCCGAAGAAGAAGGCCCCCGTCCTCGCGCTGGTGCTCTCATTGCTGCTGCTTGTCGGCGCGGCGGGTTACCTGTGGATGAACAAGCCCGTCTTCACCTCCTCCTCGGAAACGGAGCGGACGCCCGAATACAACCAAACCCTGGAAGTGCTTTACGTCACCCAGACTTCCCTCGCCAAAGAGAACGCCGAAGCGGCAGCCGAAGCCGCGGCGAATGTCACCCCGACGGAAACCGAACTCCCGACGGACGCGCCGACGCTTGCGCCGACAGCAACCCCGCAGCCGGTGACGATTTCCGCCGAGACCGGGAAGATGGTCGTCTGGCTGGCCGATCAGAGCCAAATGGCCGCCGTGCCGGAGGGCGAGTTCACGATGGGGATGGATTCCACCTTCAACTACGCCATGGAAGGCATTCTGCCGCGCCATACCGTTCAGCTCAACGCTTTTTGGATCGACCGCACCGAGGTGACGCAGGGGCAGTACGCCAAATGCGTCGGCGAAGGCGTCTGCCAGCCCATTGAGCGCATCTCGGACGAGTTCATCGGCGACAATATGCCGATCATGAATGTCAAGTGGACCGATGCCGAGACTTACTGTATGTGGGCGGGGAAACGCCTCCCCTCCGAAGCGGAATGGGAGAAGGCCGCCCGCGGTACGGATGGGCGGATCTATCCCTGGGGCAACGCCTCCCGCGACGTCGATTCCTATCCGCGGACGCTTTCCGCCGTTGGGGAGAACGATTGGGACGTCAGCCCTTACGGCGTGCTGGACATGGCGGGGAACGTCAGCGAGTGGACGAATGACTTCTTCTCCGAAACACGCGCCGGCGCGGGCACGGAAGTTCTCGTGAACCCCATCGGCCCGATCTCGGGCAATATGCACACCATCAAGGGCGGCGCCTTCTCCTCCTCCGATCCGGAGACCGCGTCCTTCGTCTTCAACCGCCGCGGCTCCGCGCCGGATATCACCACCCAGTACGGATTCCGCTGCGTCGTCTCCGCGTCCGCGATGGACACTTCCAAGGCGATCGAGTCCATTGAGGAGATGGAGCTCGCGGACGAATTGCCCGCCGTGGAGCAGTCCGAGGACTGCGAGAACCGCGCCAAATTCGTCAATGACGTCACCATCCCGGACGGCACCGAAGTCCGCGCCGGCGAGATGCTCACGAAGACTTGGACGCTGGAGAATTACGGCACCTGTTCGTGGAGCGAGAATTACAAGATCGTCTGGGCGGATGAGAACTACGACAACGATCAGAAGCTTTTCGACATCGGCGTGAACCTCGCGCCGGGCGAGCAGGGAGAGATCTCCGTGACCTTCCCCGCTCAGGGTGAAGGGAAGACGCACATCTCGTTCCTGCTGGCCGATACGGAAGGCAATACCTTCGGCCTCGGCGAACGGGGCATCGGCGACCTTTACATTGAGTACAGGATCAGCGAATGACGGACGCCCTTCGCGAAGTCCTCGCCGCGCATGCCCGCCGCTATCCGCTGATGGAGCCGACGGACGCGGTGAAGCTGATCTATCAAAATGAATTCGGCGTCGGCCATTTGATCCCGAACGCCGAGACCTTCCGTCAGCGGCTCGCGGATGAACTGCGCGCCTTCACGCCGGGGAACGGTCCCGAGATCGTCCCCATCGGCGGCGGCCTTGTCCGCGTGGATCTGCGCGCCGTCCTTTCGGGAACGATCGGCGCGGATGAATTGACGGACGCCTGCGTGAAGACCGCCGCGGAACATCACGGCGATCCGATTCGTTTCGCGGAGAAGCTCCGCGTTCTGGAAGAGTGCTGCGCGGAGGGGCTCTTCGCCTTCGACAGCGCCGAATTGACGGAATACCTTGTGAATTATCGGGCGGAAGACTGCCCGCCGGTCTCGCATTCCCCACGCTACCGCGCGGCATACGCGCCGGCGTATCGGGTCTGCGGGCTTGTCTCAAATCTTACAGCCGCGGTATAATGGATTGAGAATATACCGCACAGAGAGGTGAAATGATGTCTGTTCAGGAATTTAAAGACGCTTTTGCAAAGTACAAAGACGAGATGATGAAAGATCTTGCCGACTTGATCGCCATTGACAGCGAGATGATGGACGCGCAGCCGGGGATGCCCTTCGGCAAGGGCCCTTATGACGCCCTGCAGTGCTTCCTGAAGATCGTCGACCGCATGGGTTTTGAGCGGGACAATGTCGATAACTACGCCGCCTCCGTTTCTTACGGCAAGGGCGCGGAGACCGTCGGCGTTCTCGCGCATTTGGATGTCGTCCCCGCCGGGAAGGGCTGGGACACGAACCCGTTCGAACTGGTGATCAAAGACGGCCGCATGTACGGACGCGGCACCACCGATGACAAAGGCCCCGCCATCGCGGCGCTTTACGGCATGCGCATCATCCGCGACATGGGTCTGCCCCTCAAGCGCGGCATTCAGCTCATCGTCGGCACCAACGAAGAGAACGGCTCCGGCTGTATGGAATACTTCACCGCCCATCGTCCGCGTCCGGACCTCGGCTTCACCCCGGATGCCGAATATCCGCTGATCTACGGTGAGAAGGGCAGCTATTGGGCCAAGACCATCTTCGCCAAAGAAGAGCTGCCGATCATCTCCATGAGCGCCGGCAATGCCTATAACGCCGTTCCGGAAGAATGCGAAGTCATCCTCGACGGCAAGCAGATCAACCTCGACGAGCTCTTCGCCATCGCGCGGAGCGGCCTCAACCACGGCTACCCGGTTGAAGTGACCGAGGAAGAAGACGGCACCATCAAGCTCGTCACCCACGGCAAGGCTGCCCACGGTTCCACGCCGGAGAAGGGCTTCAATGCCGTCGTCACCGCGGCTGAAATTCTCTGCGCGGTCCTGGGCGAGAAGGCCGGGAAGCTGCTGCACTTCGTCAAGGACGTCATCGGCCGCGACACCGCCGGCAAGACCGCGGGCATCTACATGGAAGACGCCGAATCCGGCCCGACCACGCTGAACCTCGGCATGCTCCGCTACAACGCGGATGAAGCCTGGATCGGCATCGACATCCGCTTCCCGTGCACCGAGACCCCGGAGCACATCGAGGCCCTGTACCACGCGATGGCCGAGAAGCACGGCGTGACTTACGAAGTCCAGCACAACTCCGCCCCGCACTACGTCCCCCGCGACAGCGAGCTCGTCACCAAGCTGCTGCACGTCTACCGTGAAGTCACCGGCGACACCAAGAACGAGCCCTACACCATCGGCGGCGGCACCTATGCCAGAGAGATCGGGAAGAAATTCGTCGGCTTCGGCGGCGAGTTCCCCGGTACCATCTCGACGATGCACCAGGCGAATGAGAACTGCACGGTGGAGGACTTCATGACCCACTG
>CAVCBG010000140.1:0-4669 GCA_963600285.1 Anaerovoracaceae bacterium | reverse complement strand
TCCGCTGCCCTGTTTTGGTGTTCATTTATTCCTCTTCGGACTCTTCGGAATCCTCGGATTCATCCTCCTCGGATTCGTCCTCCGCCTCATCTTCGGGGAGGCTGTCGTCCTCCGGGAGCGACTCCTCAACCACGGCATCCTCCGCCGGGGCGTTGGGATCCGGGGCGTCGACGATGGCGTCGTGGTCGTTGGCGGTGACGCTCGCGATGGCGGCGCCTTCCTCCAGCTTGATCAGGCGGACGCCGCGGGCGGCGCGGCCCTGGCTCGGGATCAGCGTACCGCGCAGGCGGACGACGCTGCCCTTCGAGGTGACGAAGGTGATGTCGTCGTTCTCATGCAGGATGAGGGCCGCGGCGACTTTGCCGATCTTGTCGAGGGCGTGGACGTTGGTGATGTTCTGACCGCCGGTGTTGCGTCCGTGAACGGGGACGAGGGCGATGTTGGTGCGTTTGCCGATGCCGGATTCGTGGACGATGAGGATATCATCCGTATCCGAACCCGCGCCGCCGTAGACGAGCTTGTCGCCGTCGGCGAGCTTCATGGCGTTCACGCCGGTGGCGGCGCGTCCCATCGGGCGGAGCTTGCTCTCGGGGAACTTCAGGCATTTGCCGTTTTGGGAGACCATGATGATGTTCATGTTCCCATCCGTGCGGCTGACCCACTTGAGCTCGTCGTCTTCCTCAAGGTTGACGGCGATGAGGCCGTTGGCGCGGATATTCATGTAGTCCTTCATGCGGCTGCGCTTGATCTTGCCGTTGGCGGTGACCATGACGAGGTAATCCTCGGCGGACGCTTCGCTGAAGGGCAGCATGGCGGTGACTTTCTCGTCGCCGTCGATATTGATGATGTTGATGACCGGCGTGCCCTTATCCGTGCGGCCGCCTTCCTGAATGCGGAAGACCTTCTCCGCGTAGACACGGCCCTTATTCGTGAAGAAGAGCATGGTGTCGTGGGTGTTGACGAAGACGATGCGGGAGAGGGAATCCTCTTCCTTCAACCCGTGTCCGGCAACGCCGCGGGCGCCGCGGTTGTACTGGCGGTAGACGTTGGCGTCGACGCGCTTGATGTAGCCGCGTTCGGTCATGGTGACGAAGACGCCGCGTTCGGAGACGAGGTCGCCTTCGGAGAAGCCTTCGAGCTCATCCGCCTCAATGGAGGTGCGGCGGTCGTCGCCGTACTTTTCGGTGACTTCGTTCGTCTCGGTCTCGACGACCTTGAGCTGGCGTTCCGGCCGGGCGAGCAGGTCCTCGAGGTCGGCGATGGTTTCAATGAGCTGACGCTGTTCTTCCTCGATCTTCCACTGTTCCAGCTGGCTCAGGCGGCGCAGCTGCATATCGAGAATGGCCTGCGCCTGAATCTCATCCAGGTGGAAGCGCTCCATCAACTGCGCCTTGGCCGTGTCGGTGTCCTTGGCTTCGCGGATGGTGCGGATGACTTCGTCGAGGTTGGCGAGGGCGATGAGCAGGCCTTCCAGGATGTGGGAGCGGGCCTTCGCCTTGCGCAGGTCGAACTGGGACCGTCGGACGATGACCTCAAGGCGGTGCTTGATGAAGATCTCGAGGGCGCTCTTCAGGGAGAGGTACTGCGGGCGGTCATTCACGAGGGCGAGCATCTGCGCGCCGAATGTGGACTGCAGCATGGTGTGCTTGTAGAGCGTGTTGAGGACGGCTTTCGGCTGCGCGTTCTTCTTGAGCTCGATGACGATGCGCATCCCCTCGCGGTCGGATTCATCGCGCAGGTCGTGGATGGTGTCCACCTGTCCGGTGCGGACGAGCTCCGCGATGCGTTCGATGAGGGTGGTTTTATTGACCTGATACGGGATCTCGGTGATGATGATGTTGAAGCGGCCCGGATGGCTCGGGTTCTCCTCAACGTGGCTGCGGGCGCGGACGATGATGCGGCCCTTGCCGGTGGTGTAGGCTTGGCGGATGCCTTCGTGGCCGATGATAATGCCGCCCGTCGGGAAGTCCGGTCCCTGAACGAACTGCATGAGGTCGTCGACGGTGATATCCTCAATATGGTCGTAGTTGTCGATCATGTACGCGAGCGCCGCGTTGATCTCGCGCAGGTTGTGGGAGGGGATGTTCGTCGCCATACCGACGGCGATGCCGTTCGAGCCGTTCAGCAGCAGGTTCGGCACCTTGGAAGGCAGGACGAGCGGTTCCTTTAAGGTTCCGTCGAAATTGTCCTGAAAGTCGATGGTTTCCTTGTCGATATCGGCGAGGAGCTCATCCGTAATGGGAGCGATGCGGGCTTCAGTGTAACGCATGGCCGCCGGGGAGTCGCCGTCGATGGAACCGAAGTTACCTTGGCCGTCGACGAGCATATAGCGCATGGAGAAGTCCTGCGCCATACGGGCCATGGCGTCATAAATGGAAGCGTCGCCGTGCGGGTGGTATTTACCGAGCACTTCACCGACGATACGGGCGGATTTTTTGTGCGGGCCGTTGGAGCGGATCCCCATGTCCTGCATCGCGAAGAGGATGCGTCGGTGGACCGGCTTCATGCCGTCGCGGGCGTCCGGTAACGCGCGGGAGACGATGACGCTCATCGCGTAGTCCAGATACGCGGACCGCATTTGTTGATCAAGGTCGACCTGGGTTACAGCATCGGCCGGGATGTTTTCGTTGTTTTCCATAAGAGTTCCAAGCCTTTTCGTTCTGTTTAAAGACTGTTTTAATAATCAATTAATTATACCATTATCGGCGGGGATTTTGCCGAAAGGGGGATTAAAACGGAGGGCGAAAACCGCCGAAATTCTCATAGGTTGATGTATAATAATCCGTGAACAACGGAGACCGTAAATGATCAAAAACACAGCCATTATCGAAACCATGATGCGCGTATGGCGCCGCGAAGCCGGCAGCGATGTTGAAGCGCTGAAAAAGGAACTGGCGGATAAATCCCGCGCGGATATGAACCCGCCGATCATCCCGCCCATGCGTGATATCGCCGTCGCCGAACACACCTGCGGCGGCTTCTCCGTCTACACGCTGACGCCGGAGACGCTGAAGACGGAGCGGACGCTGCTCTACCTTCACGGCGGGGGATACAAGGACGCGGCGAATGTCTTCCATTGGCGCTTCTGCGAACGCTTCGCCGAGGAAGCCGGCTGCCGCGTGCTCTTCCCGATCTATCCGCTGACGCCGAAATACACGTACAAAGACGCCTACGCCTTCCTGGATACGCTCTACGCCGAGGAACTGAAGGGCACGGCTTGGTCCGTGATGGGCGACTCCGCGGGCGGCGGGCTGGCGGTGGGCTTCATGATGGAGCTGGCATCCCGCGGCGAGGCGGGACCTGAGAAGGCGGTGCTGCTTTCGCCCTGGCTGGATATTACAATGTCCGACCCCGACATGAAGGATTACGTCGACGTGGAACCGCTGCTGGATATTGACCGCCTGCGTCTGCAGGGGCTGAGCTGGGCCGGGGACACCGACCCGACGGATTGGCACGTCAGCCCGATCAACGGCGACGCCTCCGTCCTGCCGCCGACGCTGATCTTCACCGGCACGCATGAGATCCTCCATCCGGAGGCGGTGAAGTTCGCCGCCCGCGTGCCCGATTGCAAGCTGATCACGGCGGAAGGGATGGCGCACTGCTATCCGCTGTATCCGATCCGTGAAGGGGAAGAGGCCCTGGGGCAGATGCTGGAATTCATGGGAGCGGACGAATGAAGAAATTGCGAATCACCGCGGTCCGCAAGGTATGGCACCGCGACCTCTCCGAGAAGTACGAGAACCCGATCGAGCATCCCTGCGATGTGGAGGAAGGCCAAGTCTGGATCGCGAACGGATGGGAGAAGCCGGCGGGGTTCTGCGAATCCGCGTGGGAGACGATCTCTCCCTTCGCCATGACCCTCGCGCACGGGGGCAGTGATATTTATGACGGCTGGATGAAGGATCCGCGTTCGGTGATGATCTCCTGCAATGACGGCTTCCGTCCGGTTTCGTTTTATGTCGAAGTGATCGACGATTGAAAGGATGTGCATGAAGAACTCAAAGAATACAAAAAACACGAAAGTCGTGAAGACTTACGTTCCGCGGCAGAGCAAGATTGCCGCCATTCTGTGGACGGTGATCCTGATCGCGTTCACCGTGATCGTTGCCCTCGTTGACGTGCAGGCGATCGGCCCGGAGGGCTCCTCCGTCGGCCTCGCCACGATCAACGGACGCTTCCGTGACCTGATCGGGGAGAGCTCCGCGTTCAAGATTGTCTCGAACATCGGCTTCTATTTCCTCGCCGCGGTCTGTGTTTTCTTCGCCGGGCTGTTCATTTATCAGCTTGTGAAGCGTCAGTCGCTGCGGAAAGTGGACAAGAACCTCACCGCGCTGATGTACCTCTACGTGATGTTCGCGGTGCTTTACCTGGTGTTCAACAGCCTGATCGTGATCAACTACCGCCCGGTCCTCAAAGACGGCGCGCTCGATCCCTCGTATCCGTCGACGCACATGTTCCTCGGCATCATCGCGGGGATCTCCGCCATCGACCAGATCTTCGTCTACATCCAAGACGAAAACAAGCGCTTCGCCCTCATGGCAGTCCTCTGGGTGGCGATCCTCCTCTCCTGCCTGGGTCGGACGATGTCCGGTATGCATTGGCTGACGGATATCATTGCCGGCTTCATCTTCGCCTCGACCTGCCTTGCGTGGTATAGACGGTTGTGGAG
>CAVCBG010000139.1:0-4746 GCA_963600285.1 Anaerovoracaceae bacterium | reverse complement strand
AAATTTTCGATTATAATTTGACCTTGTAATCCCAAAAATTCATGACGCGAACGTGACATTCAACAGCTTTTAGAGAATTCGACATCATGATACAATTGTCCAACAATCCATAAGGGTTAATTCGGTTCTGCTTAATTAAGGAGAAAATTTATGGAAGAAATACTCCACATGCAGGGCATCAGCAAGCGATTCGGTGACTTTTACGCCAACCGCGACATTGATTTGACCGTCTACAAGGGTGAAGTCCACACCTTGCTCGGTGAAAACGGCGCAGGCAAATCGACGCTGATGAATATTCTGATCGGGCTCTACCAGCCGACCAAAGGCAAGATCTTCTTCAACGGCAAAGAAGTCCGCATCGACTCGCCGCTCCACGCTGCCGAGCTCGGTATCGGCATGGTTCACCAGCACTTCATGCTGGTGGAGGCGATGACCGTGTTTGAAAACATCATCCTCGGCGAACGAACTTCCAAGGGGATTTTCATTGACCGCGCCGCCCGCCGCAAGGAAATCATCGAGCTGTCCGAACGCTACGGTCTGGACATCGACCTGGACAAGGTCATCACGGAACTGGCCGTCGGCGCGCAGCAGCGCGTTGAGATCCTGAAGGCGCTCTACCACGGCGCCGAGCTGCTCATTCTGGATGAACCTTCCGCCGCGCTGACGGATACCGAAGTCGAAGGCCTGTTCGCCATCATGAACAAGCTCACGAGCGAAGGCAAATCCATCATCTTCATTTCGCACAAAATGCGCGAAGTGCTGCACATCTCGGACCGCATCACCATCCTCCGCGCGGGTGAAGTCGTCGAAACCGTCAACCGTGAGGACGTCAGCGGTCAGCAGCTCGCGAACATGATGATCGGCCGCGAGCTCTCCGAATCCCATTACGAGAAGATCGAGGGCGCTTCGGACGCTGTCGTCACGCTTGAGCATGTCGACTACAACAAGACGCAGAAGCACAACGGCCTCAACGATGTCAGCCTGACGGTCAACAAGGGCGAGATCGTCGGCATCGCGGGCGTGGACGGCAACGGCCAGACCCAGCTCGCGCAGCTGATCGCCGGCGTCATCAGCCCGGACGCGGGCTCCGCCACCATGCTTGGGAAGAAGGTCTCCGTGTTCGACCCGCACGCCATGATCGAAGAGGGCGTTTCCCACATTCCGGAAGACCGCAACCTCCAGGGTCTGGTCGGCGATATGTCCATCGCCGAGAACCTGGTGCTGAAAGCCACGAACGATCCGCGTTTCGTCTCCGGCGGCATCACGCTGAAGCTGAAGAGCATCAAGGACTACGCGAATGAAATGATCAAGAAATACGACATCCGCTGCCTTTCCGCGGATCAGGACGTCCGCAGCCTTTCCGGCGGCAACCAGCAGAAAGTCATTCTCGCCCGCGAGCTTGAATCCAATCCGGAGCTGCTCATCGCGGTGCATCCGACCCGCGGCCTTGATGTGGGCGCGGCGGAATTCGTGCATAACCAAATGATCGACGCCCGCGCGAGGAATGTCGGCATTCTGCTGATCTCCGCGGACTTCGACGAAGTTCTTGAAATGTCCGACCGTATTCTGGTCATGTTCGAAGGCCAGATCATGGGTGAATTCCCCGGTAAGAACCCGCCGATCGAAGAAATCAGCTTGGCGATGACCGGCAACAAAGGAGGGGCGGCATGAATAAACAAAAGAATTTGATGGGCATCCTTGTCCCGGTGCTCTCCATCCTGCTCGCGTTCATCATCGGCGCCATTATTATGGTGATCCTGGGCGCGAACCCGGGCGAGGCGCTGAAAGCGCTGTGGCAGGGCGCGTTCGGTACGACCCGCGCGCTCGGCACCACGCTGAATAAAGCCACGCCGCTGATCTTCACGGCCCTGTGCGCGTGCTTCGCTTATAAATGCGGCGTCTTCAACCTCGGCGGTGAAGGCCAGTTCATTATGGGCTCGATCGTCGCGTGCCTGATCGCGCTGCTCTGCGGCGCCGAAGGCCCGGGCATCTGCGTTCTCTGCATCATCGGCGGCACCATCGCGGGCGGTATCTGGGGCTTCATCCCGGGCATCCTGAAGATCACCCGCAAACAGAACGAAATGATCATCTCGATCATGCTGAACTACGTCGCGACCCTGCTGATGGGCGTCATCTATACCAATTGGCTCCGCGATGAAAGCGTCCCGCAGACGCTGCCTGTTCCGGACGCGACGAAACTCGCCCGCATTTTCCCGAAACAGCGCTTCACCTGGGGTCTCGTGATCGCGATCGCCGTCGGCATTATCATGTGGTTCTTCCTCTTCAGAACCAACGGCGGCTTCAAGCTTCGCGCGGTCGGTTTCAACAGCACCGCCAGCCGCTTCAACGGCTTCCCGGTCAATAAACTCGTCTTCGTCAGCTTCATCGTCTCCGGCGCGATTGCCGGTCTCGGCGGCGCGGTTGAACTCCTCGGCACGCAGTACCGTTTGATCAACGGCTTCGGCGCGGGGTACGGCTTCGACGGTGTCGCGATGGCATTGATCGGACAGCTGAACCCGATTGCGACGATGGTCGTGGCGCTCTTCTTCGCGGCGCTCCGTGTGGGCTCCACCACAATGCAGGCCGCCACCGGCGTCCCGACCAGTGTTTCGGACATCATTCAGGCCCTGGTCATCATCTTCTCCGTCGCGGGCATGGCGCTCGTGAAGCTGCCTGAATTCGAGAACTGGCTCAACCATCTCGGAAAATCCAAGGGTAAGGAGGCTTAGTATATGGACGTCTCATTCTTCACCAATCTGATCCTCGCTACGATCCGTATGGCGATTCCGTTGGTTTTCATCGCCACTGCCGAACTCTACAGCGAACGCGCGGGGCTGGTCAACATCGGCCTTGAAGGCCTGGCCGCCATCGGTTCCCTGGTCGGCTTCCTCGTCTGCTTCATCACCGGAAGCACCTGGCTCGGCATCCTCTGCGGCGCCGTGTCCGGCATCCTCGTGAACCTGATCTACGCCTTCTCGACGGTCACCCTCTGCGCGGACCAAACCGTGTACGGCATGGCGATCAACATCTTCGCCCCGGCGCTGGCGTCCTTCATCTACCGCGTGTATTTCGGCACCGGCAACGAGCTCAGCCAGATCAAACTCATGGACACCGTCAAGATCCCGGTCCTGAAGGACATCCCCTTCCTCGGCGAACTGCTCTTCAACCAGACCCCGATGGTCTACCTTGCCTTCGCGCTGATCATCTTCACCGCCATCTTCTTCAACAAGACGAAGGCCGGCCTGAATTACAAGGCTGTCGGTGAACATCCGAAGGCCGCGGCCACCTTGGGCATCCCGGTCATCTCCATCAAATACCTGAGCTGCGTTATCTGCGGCGCGCTGTGCGGCATCGGCGGCGCGTACCTGACGACCTGCTATTCCAATACCTACGTCGAAGGCAACATCGCCGGCCGCGGCTTCATCGCCCTGGCTGCCGTTATCTTCGGTCACTGGAGCGCCGGCGGCGTCCTGCTTGCCTGCCTCTTCTTCGGTTTCTGTGACGCGCTGCAGATCCGTCTGCAGGTCATGTCCTTCGGTCTGCCGTATCAGTTCTTCCAGATGATCCCGTACCTCGCGACCATCATCGTCCTCTCCATCCTGGGCGGCGCGCAGGCGGGTCCGAAAGCTTCCGGCAAACCTTATCGTCGTGAAGAGCGGTAATCTTTTACCGTTACTAAATTTTATAAAGGAGCTTGAAAATGAAAAAATTAATGTTGGTTGTTCTTGCTGCTGTTCTTCTCTGCACCTGCGGTATCGCCGGCGCGAAGGATTACAAAGTCGCCATGATCTGCGACTCCAGCATCAACGATGGCGGTTGGGGCACTGCCTGCTATAACGCCATGATCGCCGCTGCCGAGAAACTGGGTTGGGAGACCGCTGTCACCGATTCCATTTCTCAGAACGAATACTACGAATCCATCGTTGCTTACTGCGACCTGGGCTATGACCTCATCTACGCCCCGGGCAACCAGTACACCGACGCGGTCCTCCAGGCTGCCGAAGAGTATCCGGAAGTCGCTTTCGCCCTGCTGAACGGCGGCGAAGACACCCCGGCCAAGGCTGTCGAACAGAACGTCACCTCCCTGCTGCCGAACGCTCAGCAGATCGGTTGGATCGCCGGCGCGCTTGCCGGTCTGACCACCAAGACCAACACCGTCGCCTTCATCGGCGGTATGGAACTCGATACCACCAAGGGTAAGTATCAGGGTTACGTCGAAGCCGCTCAGTACGTCGCTGCCAAGGAAGGCCGCGAAGTCAAGGCTCTCGACCCGGTCTATGCCGGTTCCTTCTCCGCTTCCGACAAGGGTATCGAATTCGCGAAGGCGATGATCGACCAGGGTGCCGACGTCTTCTTCGGCGATGCTTCCGCTGTTGACTCCGGTGCCCGCCAGGCCATCGACGAAGCCAACAAGGCCGCCGGCGAGATCAAGGTCTACGACATCGGCCAGCCGGCTGATATCCTCGGCCAGAACGAATGCGTCATCGGCTCCCAGGTTACCGACAACTCCTCCCTCGTCGCTCTGTCCATGCAGGCTGTTGTGGACGGCACCTTCGGCGGCGAAGTCCTCTACGGTACGCTGGAGAACGGCGTTCTTTCCGCCGGCGCTCTGAATGACATCATCCCGGCTGAAGTCCAGGAACAGTACCTCGCCTACATCGAAGAGATGAAGGCCGGCACTTTCATGGCTGAATAAGCTCGTGATTCAAAAGGGCCGCGGCAGCAATGCCGCGGTCTTTTTTGTTC
>CAVCBG010000138.1:0-4747 GCA_963600285.1 Anaerovoracaceae bacterium | reverse complement strand
GTTTGCAAATCAGAGAGGTTGTTACATGGCTGATCAGACTGTCATTATCGCAGTTGCAGGCAAAGGCGGCGTTGGGAAGACTTCCATCGCGGCGAATATGGTGCGTGTTCTGACGGAACAGTACCCGGACAAACGGATCCTCGCGATTGACGCGGACCCGGCGGTCGGGCTTTCAACGGCGCTGGGGATTGAAGTGAAGACGACGATTGACGACATCCGTAAATCCGTCGTGAACGCGGCTGAGGACGGAGACGCCCGCTCCGCGTTGGAATTGCTCGGCGAGGCGCGGTATCAGATTTTCGACGCGCTCGTTGAGAGCAACGGCTTCAGCTTCATCGCTGTCGGCCGTCCGGAAGCCGCGGGCTGCTACTGCAAGGTCAATTCCTATCTGAAGGCGGTGATTCAGATCCTTGCCGATCAGTTTGATTACGTCGTCATCGACGGCGAGGCCGGCATTGAGCAGATCAACCGCCGCGTCATGGAGAAGGTCACCCATCTCTTCCTGGTCACCGACTCCAGCAAGAAGGGCACCGATGTGATCAAGACCATCAAGGCGGTCGCGGATGACCTCGTCATGTACGATAAGGTCGGCGTGATCGCGAACCGTCTGCCGAACACTGCCATCACCGACATGATGCAGCTGGGCGATTTGCAAATCGCGGCGAAGATCCCGAGCGATCCGAGCCTTGCCGAGTTCGATCTGAAGGGAGAGAACGTCTTCTATCTGCCTTCGGACGCGTCCATTGTAGAGGGAACAAGAGAGGCTCTGCGAAGCCTTCAAATCATTTAAAGCGGAGAATCAATGAGAGACTTAAAACATCTTTACTACTTCGAGAAACTGTTGGATGAGGCCAATAACGAGCTCGTTCAGCAGGGACTGGAAGACGGAAAGAAGTGCGTCGCGACGGTATGTGAAAACGTTCCGGAGCCGCTTCTGAACCTTCCCGGCGTCTTTTCGGTCCGTCTGCGCGCCCCGCGTACCGGCTCTATCGAGATGGCCACGTATTACATGACGAGCTTCCTCTGCGAGTATTCACGCGCTCTGTTGGAACGCGCGATCGAGGGCGGCTATAACTTCGTCGACGCCTTGATCACCCCGGACGGCTGCACGATGCTCAACCGCTGCGTTGAGAACATGGAACTGCTGAAGGTCCTGGGCGAAGGCAAGCCGCATTTCTTCTACCAGTACATGGAAATCCCGATGAAGGGCGACGACAACGGCCTGAACCTGTATGTGCTGCAGTGCAAGAACCACATCCTCACCCCGCTGAAAGAAAAGTTCGGCATTGATGTCTCCGACGAAGCGATCCGCAAGGCCGTCGCGGAACACAATGAGATGTGCCGCCTGATCCGCGCGATCGGCGAGTTCCGCAAGGGCGATCAGCCGAAGATCACCGGCTACGAATTCCACATCATCACCCTGGCGACTTACGTCTGCCCGAAGTACCTGCTGATGGATAAGCTCCGCGAAACGCTTGAAGAGCTGAAGACCCGCGAACCCGATCCCGCCGGTAAGTACCGCGCCCGCGTCGCGTTCGTCGGTTCCGAAGTGGACGATGTCGACGTCATCAAGCTCGTCGAGGACAGCGGCGCGTACGTCTGCGTCGACCGCTTCTGCTACGGTTCCTTCCCGGGCCGCGACGAGATCGTTCTCAACGACGAAGAAGATGCCTTGACTCAGGTCTGCCGCGCGTACATGACCCGCGGTCAGTGTCCGCGTTACATGGATCAGCCGAAAATGCAGGGCCGCCGCAAGTACGTCGCCGACCTCGCTAAGGAATACGGCGCCGACGGCATTATCTATGAACAGATGAAATTCTGCGACCCGTGGGCCTACGAACGTATGCTGGGCACGGTCATCCTCCGCGACGATTACGACTACCCGGTCCTCGCCGTTGACAGACCGTATGCCATCGGTAATTCCGGACAGATGCGCACAAGAGTTCAGGCATTCGTGGAGAGCATCGAGATCAAGAAGCTTCACAAGGGGGAGAATAATGGCTAAAGAAATCGGAAAGGATAAACTCGGCTCATTCTACACGGACGGGCGCGTTCGCAAGCGCAGAGAATGGCGCGGTATCAAGGATACGCTGTATGATTATTCCCGCTGGCTTCATATCCTCGGGACGCTTGCCGGTTTTGTTATGAAGCCCCGCAATGTCAAAGCGATGTTCCGCTACCGCTGGATGGCGAACTATCTCGCCGTCCCGATGATGGTGGACCGCTTCTCGCAGGGTCTGCGCGGTGAGTATCTTCGCATCTGCCACCTTGAACAGGATCTGATCATTGAAGACGTCGCGAAGCTGCTTGACAGCCTCTTCCGCGGCGATCACCGCTTCGGCAATGACAAAGAATTCAACAAGAAAGTCTGCCTGGTCGATGAAAATGAAATGACCGCCGTGCTCATGGGCTTCCCGACCGTGAAAGGCCTCTCCCGCGAAACACCGGCGACTTACATCCCTGTGCTGCTGAACCAGTACGCCGCGGTGCATTACATCGACGTCGCGCAGGAATACGGCCTGCCGGGCGATGTCTGCCCGATGCCGGAAGCTGAATCCGGTGTCTCCATTGATGACGACTACCCGGTCCTCGGTGCCTGCGCCGTGCAGTGCAACACCACCTGCGACGGCTCCCTCCTCGGCAACGGCGTCATCAGCAAACGCCTCGAGCTCGAGGAAGGCATCCCGGTCTTCCAGCTGGCCGCCCCGCTGCGTCACCGCGAGGATGACGTCCAGGAATACGCCGCGCAGGAAATCCGCAACGCCATCGCCTTCATTGAGAAGAACACCGGCGAGAAGTGGGATTGGAAGTATTATTTCGAATGCGCCAAGCGCGTCAACGAATCCACCCGCCATCGTATGGACTGGCTCGATATGAACAAGACCGATTATCCGCAGGTCTTCGGCGGCAACCTCGCGCTCTATACCGAGACGAACTACATGGCCATCTGCGGTAAGGTTCAGGACTTCGTTGAAGCCGACCGCAAGATCTCCGCGCTGGCTGAACAGGCTTACAAACAGAAGAAACGCGCCGCGAAGGAATACCGCCACCGCGCGATCATCTGGGGCGTGCAGTCCCATTATTACTTCGACTTCCTCGTCTGGCTGCTGAACTGCTGGGGCATCGTCCCGCTCACGGATATGCTCTCCATGATCTCGACGAAGATGATTGCCGAAGAAGATACGCCGGAAAACCGCGAACAGGCTTACTACGATATGGCTTGGCTGACCGAGAACATGATCATGCGCAACCGTACCCACGGCGGCTACAAGGTCCTGCTGGATGAGCTTTGGGACATCGTCGAGGAATTCAACGCCGACATGGTCATCCTTTGGGAGCACATGAGCTGCAAGGCCCTTTCCGGTATGCACGGTCAGTTCGAGGAAAAAGCCCGCGAGAAGGGCATCCACCTCGTTTGGGTCACCCATGACCTCTTCGACCCGCGTGTTGTCTCCCGTCAGGGCGTCCGCGACCAGGTCAACCGCTACATGCGCACGGTCATGCGTGAAGAGCCGATCGACCCCAGTCTTGAGATTTTGCCGGATGAACATTCCTGGTAAAGAACTATCAGTTTACGCGTAATAATTAAGGAGAAAATAATGAAATATTTTGGCGGATGTGACTCCGGCAGTACTTACACCAAGTGCGTTATCATGGACGAAAATCAGAAGATCGTCGCGGAAGTGACCTTGAAGAGCCGTATCAACGCGATCCTCTCCTGCGAGGAATCCCTGCAGGCAGCCGTCGAGCAGGTTCCCGAACTGAACTCCCCCGAAGACCTGACTTACCTTGTCGGTACCGGCTACGGCCGCAACAAGGTTCCCTCCGCGGATGAGAACATTTCCGAGATCAGCTGCCACGCGATGGGCGTTCATGTTGTCGACCCGACCGTGAAGGCCATCATTGATATCGGCGGTCAGGACGTGAAGGGTATCGCCGTTGACAAAGACGGTACGGTGCTGAACTTCGCGATGAACGATAAATGCTCCGCCGGTACCGGCCGCTTCTTTGAAGCCATGGCCCGCGCTTTCGAGATGGATCTCGTCGACTTCAGCAAACTGTCTCTGACTGCCAAGAACACAATTCCGATCACCTCTCAGTGCACGGTCTTCGCCGAATCCGAAGTCATTTCCCTCGTCGGCGAAGGTAAACCGATGGACGAAATCGCCGCGGGTATTGAGCTCTCCGTCGCGAAGCGCTGCTTCGTCATGGCGAAGAAAGCCGGCGCGACCGACTCCGTCACCCTGACCGGCGGCTGCGCGAAGAACGACGGCCTGAAGGTCGCCATTGAGAAGGTGCTGAATATTCAGGTCAAAGACCTCCCCGTTGATCCGCAGCTGATCGGCGCGATCGGTGCCGCGGAATTCGCCCGTCAGAAGGGTATGGCATTAAAGGCGGAATAATATGGACGTCATTCTCAAGATTTTACGCATCATCGTCATCGTCGCGGGTGCCTTCTTCGGCATTACCTTCCTCGTCTATTTCTTCAATCTGGACATGAAGCTGACGAGCGCGCTGTTCCCGCTGATCGATAAGAACTACGACAAGGTCAAAAGGGATAAGCATCTCTAATGCGCCTCTACGATGACGAGATTCGCAATTGGCGGTCGATGTGCGATCGCGGGATTGAGCTGCCGATAGGCCAAGATTCGGTCTGGCCGGACGCCGGTTCGCATCAGATGATCCTCCGCGGCGACATGGCCTACGAATTGGGCGGCTCGACCCCGTCAATATACGCGCTCGGCGG
>CAVCBG010000137.1:0-4762 GCA_963600285.1 Anaerovoracaceae bacterium | reverse complement strand
TTTTATAGAGTATAATCAAATCGATTATCTGAATAAAACGAGGAAGATTATGGCTGAAGATAAACTGACTTCTCAAAAAGAGAATTTCTCCGAATGGTATAACCAGGTCGTGCTCCGTGCCGATTTGGCGGACTACGCTCCCGTCCGCGGATGCATGGTCGTGAAACCCTACGGCTGGGCGCTGTGGGAAAACATCAAAGCGGATCTCGACCGCCGATTCAAGGAAACCGGCCACGTCAACGCCGCGTTCCCGATGCTCATCCCGATGTCCTTCTTCGAGAAGGAAAAGTCCCACGTCGAAGGCTTCTCCCCCGAGCTCGCTGTCGTCACCCACGGCGGCGGTCAGGAGCTGGATGAACCGCTGGCCATCCGCCCGACTTCCGAAACCATCATCGGCTACATGTACGCCAAATGGATCAAGAGCTACCGTGATCTCCCCGTGAAGATCAACCAGTGGGCGAACGTCCTCCGCTGGGAAATGCGCACGCGCATGTTCCTCCGCACCATGGAATTCTACTGGCAGGAAGGCCACACCGCCCACGCGACCGCCGAGGAAGCCGAGGAAGAGGCCATCACCATGCTGAATGTCTACGCCGACTTCGCCCGTGAAATGGCGGCCGTCCCCGTTCTGAAGGGCGTCAAGTCCGAATCCGAGAAGTTCCCGGGCGCCGTCAACACCTACTCCATCGAAGCCATGATGGGCGACACCAAGGCGCTGCAGGCCGGCACTTCCCATAACCTCGGCCAGAACTTCGCCAAAGCCTTCGAAATCAAGTACCTCGATCAGAACAACACCCTGCAGTACTGCTGGACGACTTCCTGGGGCCTGTCCACCCGCTTCATCGGCGCCATCATCATGACCCACGGCGATGACAACGGCCTCGTCCTGCCTCCGCGCCTCGCGCCGTATCAGATCGTCATCGTCCCGATCTTCAAGAACGATGAGGAACGCGGCAAGGTCATGGAATGCGTTGACAAGGTCATGGCCCAGCTCAAGGACTTCCGCGTCAAGCTCGACGACCGCACCGAAGTCACCCCGGGCTACAAGTACCACGAATGGGAACTCCGCGGCGTCCCGCTCCGCCTGGAGATCGGCCCGAAGGATGTCGAGAAGAACTCCGTCATGGCCGCCCGCCGCGATATGCCGGGCAAGCCGGGCAAGTCCTTCCTCTCTCAGGATAACCTCGCCGCGCAGGTTCAGGACCTCCTGGACACCATCCAGAACGCGCTGCTGGTCAAGGCCGAGAACTTCCGCGACGCGAACATTCACGAGGCCAACAGCTACGATGAGCTGAAGCAGATCGTCGAGAACGGCTGGGCGGAAGCCTGGTGGTGCGGCGACCCGGCCTGCGAAGCCAAGATCAAGGAAGACACCAAGGCGACGTCCCGCTGCATGAACTTCGAGCATCAGCACGGTCACGGCAAGTGCGTCGTCTGCGGTAAGGACGCCGAGAAGAAGATCTACTTCTCCAAGGCTTATTAATTTGACTTACGGAGGGCCGGCCGAAACCGGCCCTCTTTTTTGAACGAATGCCGGCTGTCAACCTTCTCCGGCTCCGCGAGGAGCTGAACGAACTGCTATGGAACTTCACGGATCCGGAAGCGTTCCGCGTGACGCTTCTGGAGCTGCTGGAGAAGTTTGCCTATACGGCGTACCGCTCCGAATCAAAAACGCGGTCGGTGTCCACCCGTCCGGAGCTGCAGGTCTCCCTGATCGTGCTGCGTGAGATGGACCTCGTCCTCATCCCCGCGATTCGAAAGCAGCCGCAGGCGGCGCTTGCCATCTGCGACCTGCTGTGGAACGATGAGAATATGGACGTCTGCCTGATCGCGTCCCGCATGCTCGGCGAGATCCCGATCGAGCACGCCGATCTGGTATTGAACCGCGCCGGCGAATGGGCATTGAACGGCGCCCGCCATATGACCGCGCGAACGCTGCTGAAGAACGCGTCCGCGCTGATCATGCGCACCAATCCCGACCTCCTCCTCCAAAAGGTCCGCCGCTGGTACGTGGACCCGCGCGAGGAACAGAACTTCCTCTGCCTTGAGGGCATGGCCATCTTGGTCGAAGACCGCTCCTTCGAGAATCTCCCCGCCATCTTCACCCTGGTCGAAGCCCTGATGGGCGAAGCCTCGACCGGCACGCAGAACTCCCTGGTGGAGCTCTTCCGCGTCCTTTACGAACGCACGCCGCAGGAGACGATCTACGTTCTCCGTCAATGCCTGGACAACGACCCGAATGTCTCCGCCCAGCGCGTCATCCGCAAGCTCATCCCCGAGCTGCCGGAGACGGTTCAGAAGTCCATGCGGGACAAGCTGCGCGAGACGGCCCGGAAGCGCAAATAAGCACCCGCGGTTTGTTATCCGAAACGCGTGCTGAAATACCCCTTGATTTATTCCGCCTTGATACATTACAATTATGTGTGAATATTGTTGGTCATTTCAGGCGCACGGAGAATCAAGATGGAATCATACTATCCCGTTTTCACCAAAATTTTGAATCAGGAGCTTTTGACCGCGCTTGGCTGCACGGAGCCGATCTGCATCGCTTACTGCAGCGCGGAGATGCGCAAGGCCTTGGGCGCGGAGCCGGAGAAGATCACCGTCCGCTGCTCCGGGAACCTCGTGAAGAACGCGAAGGGTGCCACCGTCCCGAACAGCGGCGGTCTGAAGGGCATCGCGGCCTCCGCCATTCTCGGCGCCGTCGGGGGCAATCCGGAGAAGAAATTAGAGCTGCTGACCGAGGTCACGCCGGAACAGATCGCCCACGCCAAGGAACTGCTGGCGGCCGACATCTGCGAGGTCAAGCTGCTGGAGCATGAGGAAGACAACCTCCAGGTCGTCATCACCGGCACCGCGAATGGACATACCGCCGAGGCGGAGCTGAAGCATACGCACACGAACATCTGCCGCGTCGTCCGCGACGGCGTCACCCTTTTCGAGAACAATGCCGCTGCCGAACAGGACCGCGGTGAGATTGACAAACTCTGCGCGGAGTTATCCATCCGCCGCATCATTGACTACGCCGAGCACGTGGATCTCGACGGCGCGGACAGCCCGCGGAGCACCATTGAACATCAAATCGCCTGCAACACGCAGATTTCCGTCGAGGGCCTGAAGAACAATTGGGGCGCGTCCGTCGGCAAGGTGCTGCTGGACCAGGACAAGAGCGTGCGCATGCGCGCCGCCGCGTCCGCCGCTGCCGGTTCGGATGCCCGCATGAGCGGCTGCGAACTGCCGGTCGTCATCAACTCCGGCTCCGGCAACCAGGGCATCACCGTCACCATGCCGGTCCTCCAGTACGCCGCGGAGTGGAAGAAGTCCCACGACGAGACGATCCGCGCCCTGCTGATCAGCAACCTCGTCGCCATTCACATCAAAGCCGCGTACGGACGGCTCTCCGCCTTCTGCGGGGCGGTCAGCGCCGCCACGGGCAGCTCCGCCGCGATCACCTGGATGGCGGGCGGGACTTACGAACAGATCTGCGCCGCCATTACCAATACCCTCGGCACCATCTCCGGTATGGTTTGCGACGGCGCGAAGCCTTCCTGCGCATCGAAAATCGCCTCCGCGGTTGAAACCGCCATCACAGGGTATAATATGGCTATGCACAGTGAACAGTTCTGCGGCGGCGACGGCCTGGTCAAGGATGATATTGAGCAGACGATCCGCTCCATCGGGCGTATGGCGTCCGAGGGCATGGTCTCCACCGATCAGAAGATCCTTGAATTGATGCTGGCGAAGGAAGTTTAACGCTTGAAACAGTCGATATTTCTGTTAGTTATCGTGTTGATCCTCGCCGCGGCAATCCCTGCCGCGGCTGATTTTTCATTGAACGCGTCGGATTACGCTTCCGCCGCGGACGCCGTCTCCGCCATTCCCGCGGACGCGGGCGAGGTCACGTTTTACTTTGACAGCCTCTGCGAATGGAACGATTCGCTGACGATCCCGAAGAACAAGGGCATCACGTCCCTGCGGATGGTTCCCGCCGACGGGGTGGAGAAGGCATCCGTGCCGTCGCTGAAGAGTATCTTCGCGGACGGTGTGCCGCTTTACATCGGCGCGGGCATGGTCATGAACGAGACCAGTGTGTACGGCGGCGTGTATTCCGAGAAGGAATGCGTGATGACGCCCGCCACCTCCGTGACCTGCGCGGGGGCGGTGGGCTACATTTTCGGCGGGAGTTTGTCCGAAGACAACGGCTGCGCGGAAGTGGAGAACGCGGCGGTCGTCATTGAACCGGGCGGCGTTGTCTATTACGAAGTCTTCGGCGGCGGCCATGCCGCGGGGGAAGGCGCCGTCTCGAACGTCGGCACCGCTTCCGTCACCCACGCCGGCAGTTCGGATTACGTCCTCGGCGGCGGGTTCGCTGAGTACGGCGGGAACGTCAGCGTGAATCAGGCCAATGTCACCGTCACGGAAGAGGGATCGGTCGAAGTCGCCCTCTTCGCGGGCGGCAGCGCCGTTGATGAAGGCAGCCTCTCCACCGTGACAAACAGCCTCGCCATCCTGAACGGCCGCGCCAACTGGGCCTTCCCCGGCGACTTCGCCTTCGGTGCCGGTGAGACGCGTACCGAAGAAGCGGGCCGGCTTGAAATCTCCTCGACCGGCAGCGCCGGCTCCGCCTTCATCGGCAGCTTCGCTTCCGACGAAGGCAGCCATGCCCTGATCGACACGGCCGAGCTCCAAAACTGCGGCACCGTCGACACCATCATCTCCCACAGCCAATCCGCCGACGGCGGCAATGCCGAGACGCTGAATG
>CAVCBG010000136.1:0-4797 GCA_963600285.1 Anaerovoracaceae bacterium | reverse complement strand
CACTCGCTGTACCCGCAGCTGTAGCACTTCCGACACCCTTCCTCATTGATCACGGACGCCTGGCCGCATTCGGGGCAGATGTCGCCGATCTTCAGCATCGGGGACGAGGCCGGCTCGAAGGGCTTCTTCTCGGGAGCCTTCTCTTCGTGGGTGTGGTGATGTTCATGCGCGGCGCGGAGCTCCTCGAGCTCTTCGCGTTCGGCTTCACGCTCGGCGCGTTCATTCAGGTAGTCCTGCATGGTATGGCCGAGGCCGTCCGGCAGGGAGATGATGCGCTTGGCACCGAAGCCGAGTGAACGGCCGCCGCCGATGCCGCGGAGCTGGCCGGCGACTTCCTCGAGGCGGGCTTTCGGCTCAACCGGGGAGGCGAGGCGCAGGATGTACGAAATCAGGCGGCCCATGGCTTCGGAGACCGCGGAGATCTCGGTACCGGCCTTGGCGGTGTTGACGAAGACTTCAAACGGCTGGTTGTCTTCGCTCTCGTTGATGGTGATGAAAGCCTTGCCGGCGGGCGTATCGGAGCGGTAGGTGAAGCCGCTCAGGGAACGCGGGCGGGCCTTCTTCTTGTCATGCCACAGCGGCATCTGCGCCTGTTCCGGCTCGGAGATCTTCACATCCGCCGGGAGGACGTCCGTGCCGTCCTTCTTCTTATCCATGGTGGACTTGGTCTCAAGCACGACTTTGTCGCGGGAACCGGTGACGTAGACGGTCGTCCCCTTGCAGCCGAGTTTCCAGGACTGCATGTAGACTTTGGCGACGTCCTCTTCGGTGGAGCCGGCGGGGAGGTTGACGGTCTTCGACAGACTGTTGTCGACGAACGCCTGCAGCGCGGCCTGCATGCCGACGTGCTCTTCCGGCGTAATATCGGAGGAGACGACGAAGGTATTGCGGATGTCCGCCGGCAGGTCCTCGATGTTCTGGCAGGTGCCTTCGTTCATGACGCGGTCGACGATCTCCTGGCGCTTCTTCTCATCAAGCCCGGCGGCCTTCAATGCCTTGTCGAACAGCGGGCTGGCGTAGTTGAGCAGAACGTCTTTGCCGTTGTCGTTCATGTGGCGGATGTAAGCGAGGGCGAAGGCCGGTTCGCAGCCGTAGCCTTCGCAGCCGGTGACGGTCGCGATGGTCCCGGTCGGGGCGATGGTGGTCTGGGCGGCGTTGCGGATGCCGTGGGCGAGGATGCCGTTCTTGACGGCGTCCCAATCCAACGCCGGGCGGTTCCAATCGCGTTTGTAGGGCTTGATCGGCTGCGGAATGGTCCAGCGGAAGTTATCGGGGTCGTAGATGGAGCCCTTCAGCGCCGGGAAGGCGCCGCGCGCTTCGGCGAGATCGATGCTCTCGCGCATGGCGTGATAGCGGACGAACTCCATGACCTGACCGGCGAATTCCTGACCTTCGTCGGAGCCGTAGCGGATGCCGCAGTTGAACATGAGGTCGCCGAGGCCCATGATGCCGAGGCCGATACGGCGGGCGCGGAGAGCGGCTTCGCGGAGCTGCGGGACGGCGGGAACGTAGCCGTTGGCGTCCACGACATTATCCAGGAAGCGGACAGCCGTCCGAGTGGTTTCGGCGAGCTTTTCCCAGTCAACCTTGCCGTCTTTGGCGTGCTGGGCGAGGTTGATGGAGCCGAGGCAGCAGTTTTCATAAGGGCCGAGCCACTGTTCACCGCAGGGGTTCGTGGACTCGAGGCGGTAGAGGTGCGGCACCGGGTTGTAACGGTTGGCCTGGTCCACGAAGAGGACACCCGGCTCGCCGTTGTGATGCGCCTGGGCGACGATCTTATTGAAGAGGTCGCGGGCCTTGACGGTCTTGTAGACCTTCAGCGGCAGGCCCTGTTCACGGGCAACTTCGGCGTCCCCGTCGAAGTCCTTCGTCCGCGGGTCGTCAAGATCGGGGTAAACCAAGTCCCAATCCGCGTCCGCTTCCACAGCTTTCATGAAAGCATCGGTGATGCCGACGGAGAGGTTGAAGTTCGTGATGGCGGTTTCGGAAGTCTTGCAGGTGATGAACTGCTCGATATCCGGATGATCCACGCGGAGGACGGCCATGTTCGCGCCGCGGCGGGATCCGCCCTGGGCAACTTCGCCGAAGGCGTGATCATACACGCGCAGGAAGCCGACCGGGCCGGTGGCCTTGCCCGCGGAGGAACGGACGACGGCGCCTTCAGGGCGCAGGCGGGAGAATGAGAAGCCGTTGCCGCCGCCGGTCTGCTGGATCAGCGCGGCGTTGCGCAGGGTCTGGAAAATGCCGCTTTCCTTCTTGCCCATATCATCGCTGATCGGCAGGACGAAGCAGGCCGCCAGCTGTCCCAGCGGAGTGCCCGCGCCGGTGAAGGTCGGGGAGTTCGGGAAGAAGAGGCGGTTCGCCAGCGCGTTGTAATAGCGCAGCGCGGATTCCATAACATCGCCGTTGTAGGCTTCTTCGGCGCAGGCGACGTGATAGGCGACGCGCCAGAAAGTCTGGTCAACGGTCTCGGCCAGCTCGCCGTTCTGATCGCGGCGGACGTAGCGCTTCTCGAAGACCTGTCGGGCGTTCGGGCTCATCTCGATGGACGGTAAACCTTCCGGCATGGGGGGGATATTCGTCATGCCGTTCTTCTGCAGCTTCTCTTTCATTCTCTCTCCTATTCCCGGGACTGCCGGGGCAAATCAATTTCTCCTCAGAGGACATCCCGCCGTGACGGGGAAAAGGCCGATACCACCCTTATATAATATCGACCTTGATCAATTACAAATGAATGGTTATTTTGATGAGTCGCTTTCGCCGAGCAGTTTGTCGATCTCGTTGCGAATGTCGTGGAGGTCATCCATGCCGAGGTAGACAATGGCGTAGCGGATGTAGGCGATGTAGTCCAGGCCCTTCAGCCCCTCAATCGCCATATCGCCGATGAAGCGGGACGAGACCTCGTATTTGCCTTCCATCTGGAGGCGCTTCTCAATGCTCTCCACCAGCGCGGTGATCTTTTCCGCCGGGACGGGGCGCTTCGCGCAGGCAATACGCAGACCGCGGGAGAGCTTGTCCGCGTCGAACTCTTCGCGCTTGCCGTCGGACTTCACGACCATCGGCGTGCCGAGGATCGGACGTTCATAGGTGTTGAAGCGCTTTTTGCAGGCCGGGCAGTATCGCCGGCGCTGCTGCTTCCCCGCTTCGGATTTTCCGGTGTAAACCACATTTGTTTTCGGATTCCCGCAGAATGGACAGTCCATAACACCTCATATCTGATGATTCGACGAATAAAAAAACCCGCGTGGGGTTGAAAAATGGCGTATTCGCAATCGCTTGACTTATCTATACATTTATCGGAGACGTGAAGTTTCGTTCTCTAAATGTACAGATATTGTAGCATGAGAGCCCGATTTAAGCAAGGATTTTCAAAAACCCGATTTTGAGCGGAGCACGCCGAAAACAGGCGGAAAATTTTGGTGACAGGAAATTTGTCATGAAATTTTGTGATACCATCAAATCTCTTAATGAAAGGCAAATCACCGCCGAAGCGGGGCCGTCGGGCGGGGCGCGGGATGATATAATTACGGCATGGATCCCTTTGAAATTACCATCGACCGACTCGCGAATAACGGACGCGGCATCGGCACGGCGCCGGACGGCAAGAAGACGTTCGTGAACGCCGCGGTGCCCGGCGACCGGCTTGAGGTCCGCGCCGAGACGGAGAAACCCCGTTTCCGTGAGGCGTCTATCGTCCGCGTGGTCTCGCCCTCCCCGGATCGGATCGCGTCCGACTGTCCCTACGCGGAGGAATGCGGCGGCTGCGCCTTTCGGCAGATGACATACGATGCTGAGCTTGAGGCGAAGGCGGACTTCGTCCGCGATGCCTTCACGCGCATCGGCGGCTTCACGCCCGACATCTCGCCCATCGTCCCCTCGCCGCTGACGGAGGCCTACCGCAACAAGGCCGAGTTCGCCGTTGACGGGACGGCCGCGGGCTTCCTGGCGGAGCGCTCCCACCGCGTCATCCCGATTCAATCCTGCCGCGCCGTCCCGCCGGAGTTCATCGCGATCAAGGACCGCCTTGCCGAACTCGGGACGATGAAGTCCATCGTCCTGCGGAAGAGCGGGTTGACCGGCGAGATCATGGCGGTCGTCGTCACGGAAGACGAAACGCTGCCGCGGGAGAATGAATTCGCCGCCGCGGTCCGCGAGGCGCTGCCCGAGGTGACGACGCTCATTCACAATATCAACCGCAAGCCCGGCGGACAGGTTCTCGGAGAGCGCTGCCGAACGCTGTACGGCCCCGGCTTCATCCGCGACCGCATTCGCAATGTGCCCGTGGAGCTCGGTCCGCTGTCATTCTTCCAAGTGAACACCCCCGCGGCGGAGCTTCTCTACGGCCTCGCCGCCGAATACGCCGCGCTCCGACCGGGCGAGACCCTGCTGGACCTTTACTGCGGGATGGGGACGATCGGCCTCTCCATGGCCTCCGCCGGCACGAAGCTGATCGGCGTCGAGATCATCCCCGAAGCCGTCAGGAGCGCCGAACGGAACGCCGCCGCGATGGGCATTCGCGACGCCCGCTTCCTGTGCGGAGACGCCGGCCGAGCCGCTTCGCGCCTGATCCGCGAAGGCCTTCGCCCGGACGTCATCGTCGTTGATCCCCCGCGGAAGGGCTGCTCCCCGGAGACGGTGACCGCCATCCGCGCGCTGGCTCCGCAGCGGATCGTAATGGTGAGCTGCGATCCCGCCACCGCCGCCCGCGACGCCAAAGCGCTCGGCTACGCGCCGGTTCGCCTTACCCCGGTGGACCTCTTCCCGCGGACGAGGCATGTTGAGACGGTGGTATTGATG
>CAVCBG010000135.1:0-4805 GCA_963600285.1 Anaerovoracaceae bacterium | reverse complement strand
GCGCCCGGCGATTTTGTTCAGGCGAAAGGGCAGGAGCTGATTGAAAATCTGCTCGACGAAGGCGTTGAATTCGATGTGATCTTCTCGGAAAACGACAACATGACCTACGGCGCGATTGAGGCGCTGAAGGCGCGGAACATTCAACCGGGCAAAGATGTGACGATCATCTCTTTTGACGCCACAAGCGCGGCGCTGAAACTGATCCAAACCGGGGAAATCAACCTGGACGTCGAGTGCAATCCGAAACACGGTCCGCGGGTGGTGGAGATCATTGAGCAGCTTGAACGCGGTGAGACGCCGCAAAAGTATATGTACGTCGCCGAGACCTACTTCGACGCGGACAATATCACCGATGACGAAATTGCGCATAGGGGATATTGATTCCCGGCGGCAACAGGCGCATAAACAAAGCGGCCTTATTCATTGACTTTATCAAAGCCGGTGAATAAGGCCGTTTGTATTGATAAACAACACGAAATATTCTTATGAATGACGGTTGCGGTATTCCTTCGGCGTCATGCCGACCGATTTACGGAAGACGTGGCTGAAGTAATTCGGCTCGTTGTAGCCGATCTCCAGCGCGATGTCGGATAATTTCATGTTCGTGGTCGTGAGAAGCTCCTTCGCCTTTTCCAATCGCAGCGCCGTCAGGTAGGTAATGAACGATCTGCCGGTGGTCTGGGAGAAAACCGTGCTGAAATACGCCGAGCTCATGGCGACGTGGTTCGCGACGCTGAGCAGGGAGATGTTCGGGTCGCAGAAATTCTCTTTGACGTACTGTTCCGCCCGGTTGATGACATGGCGGTAGCGGATGTCGCCGGATTCCTCGGGATTCGCGGTCATGGCCTGACGGACGAGTTCCTTCGCGGTTTTGACGAAGGATTCCTCGTTCTCCGAGGATGCGAGAAGGGGATACTGCGTGCTCAACTGCGCCGCGATGTCCTTCTTGTCCATATTCGGGTTCGCCTTCGAGATCATATCGACGGTGATCCTTACCAGCGAGATGAGGGCGTTATAACGAACTACGCGGCTGTTGATGCGCTCGCGGGGAGTCGAAGCAAGGACCTCGTCAATCAATTTATCCGCGTCATTCGGAGAAGATTGCAGCATTTTGTTTTTGAATTCCTCGCCGAAGAGGCTGTTGCGCTGGATGACATTCGCCGAAACCTGGGCGGTGTCACTGACATTAATCACCTGTCCCGCCGCGACCACGCTGATCGTTTTCATCAAGCCGTACGCCGTCCGATACGCCTCGCTGATGTCCCCCATTCGCTGCACGTCGTTGCTGATGACCGTGGTGATGACCGGGCAGACGTCTTGCAATTCGTGTTTGAGGATGCCGATCAGTCGGTAGACCGATTCGGTCAGGGCTTGCGGATCGTTGTCGTAGGCGAGGAAGGTCATGCGGTCCGCGTTGTTGAAATAATACATGATCGGCTGCGACTCATCGAGCGCGTTCACAACCGTGTTTTCCAATCGGTGGTGGTCGATTTTCGGGGAGTCAAAAGAGCATAACGCGACCAGATAATGTTTGCGGACCAGGTCGAGTTTCAGGTGAAGCATGCGTTTCAGCAGCTCGCCGGTGTCGACTTCTCCGTATAAAAGGTTGCGCATGAAATGCTGGCGGAGGGCTTTCATGACCTCTTTTTCGTCCATCCCTGCCGGCAGATCGGATTCGCGGACGGCTTTGCTCTGTTCGATTTTGGCGGCCATTTCTTCGATAACGCGGACGAGATCCGCCTGACGGACAGGCTTCAGAAGGTATTGATCAACCCCGAGCAAGATCGCTTTCTGCGCGGATTCGAAGTCGCCGAACCCGCTGATGATGACGACTTTGAGCCACGGCATCATCTCTTTGCAGGCTTTGATCAGGTCGAACCCATCCAAAAACGGCATGCGGATATCCGTCAAGAGGATATCCGGCATCAGGTCCTGCATCATCGCGAGGGCCATTTCGCCGTCGGAGGCCTCCCCGCATAACGCGTAAGGCCCGTGCATATTCTCAATGACATTTCGGATGCTTTGCCGGATCAGCAGTTCATCTTCAACCACAAAAATTTGATACATTTACAACTCACCGCCTGTGAAATCTGTACCCGAGAATGCCAACATTCTCTATGATTTTAGTATATCACAAGTGACCGGATCGGATAGCCGTTTTTCGTCGGCGCTTTCCCCTGTTCATAAGAAAAAGATAAATGTCATTTCCGGGATGGGGCATTCGGTCCATTTACCGAATATAATTGTCATCAAGCGCGGACTTTCCGCGCCGGATCAAGAATGATAAAACGGAGGTTGAATTCACGATGTCACAGGTAACCAAGCGGGCACTCGAACAGTCGCTGAAAAATTTACTGCTGCAAAAGCCGCTTACGAAAATTACGGTCGGCGATATCGCGGAAGACTGCGGCATCAACCGCATGACCTTCTATTATCATTTCAAAGATATTTACGATCTCGTCGAATGGTCCTGCCTTGAGGACGCGAAGAAAGCGCTGGACGAGAAGAAGACTTACGAGACCTGGCAGCAGGGTTTGCTTGGGATCTTCAAAGCCGTCCAGGAAAACAAGCCGTTCATCCTGAATGTCTACCGCTGCGTTCACCGCGAACAGGTGGAGAAATACCTGCAGCCGCTGGTGGATCAGCTGCTGATGGACGTGATCAACGAGGAAGAGGGCGCGAAGACGATCCGCGACGACGACAAGCAGTTCATTGTCCAGGTCTATTCTTACATCTTCATCGGGATCATGCTCGACTGGATCAAGGACGACATGCGTCAGGATCCGCAGGAGATCGTGGACCGCCTCGCCAAGCTGATCAAAGGCTCCATGACGGAGGCACTTGCCCGCTTCAAAATCTGATTTTATCAAATTCTCGTTTTTGATAAATTTTTATACAAATTCGGGCTCCGTGATAAGACTTTTATCACGGAGCTTTTTCTGTTCATTGAAAAGTGAAAATCCGCTGCCTATACTGAAAGTATAAGAGCAAGACAAAAGGAGGAATTCAAAATGTACTACTCTGCAGGCAATTATGAATCATTCGCGCATCCCGAAAAGCCGAAGGATGTTGACAAAAAATCAGCTTACATTATCGGTACCGGTCTGGCCGGTCTGACCGCCGCTTTCTATCTGGTCCGCGATGGACAGATGAAGGGCGAACACATTCACCTTCTCGAGAAGCTTGACATCACCGGCGGCAGCTGCGACGGCCGCAAGGACATCACCAAGGGCTTCTACATGAGAGGCGGCCGTGAGATGGATAACCACTTCGAAGTGATGTGGGATACCTTCCGCGACGTTCCTTCCATCGAGACCCCGGGCGTTTCCGTTCTGGATGAGTATTATTGGCTCAACAAGCACGACCCGAACTACTCTCTGTGCCGCGCGAGCGTGAACCGCGGTGAGGATGCTCACACCGACAAGATGTTCAAGCTTGACAAGGAATCCGCCATGGCCCTCTCCAAGCTGTTCATGACCCCTGAAAAGGACCTCGAAGGCAAGAAGATCTCCGAAGTTATGCCGGACTCCTTCTGGAGCACGAACTTCTGGCTCTACTGGCAGACGATGTTCGCCTTCCAGCGCTGGTCCAGCGCCCTCGAAATGAAGCGCTACCTCTGCCGTTACTGCCATCACATCGACGGACTTCCGGATTTCTCCGCGCTGCGTTTCACGAAGTACAACCAGTACGAGAGCATGATCCTGCCGCTGCAGAAATACCTCGAGTCCCACGGCGTCCGCATTGAGTTCGGTATGGATGTCAAGAACGTCGTCATCGACAGCGAAGGCGACAAGAAAGTCGCGAAGCAGATCGTCTACGTCAAGGACGGCAAGGAACAGACGATTGACCTGACCGAAGACGACCTCGTCTTCATCACCAACGGCTGCTGCACCGATACCTCCTGCTACGGCGACCAGACTCATGCCCCGGACCTCTCCGAGATCAAGAACGGCTGCGGTGAATCTTGGGATATGTGGAAGGCCATCGCCGCTCAGGCCAAGCACGGCGAGTTCGGCAACCCGGAAAACTTCTGCTCCGATGTTGAGGCGACCAACTGGATGAGCGCGACCGTCGCGACTTCCAACGAAGAGATCATTCAGCACATTATGAATGTCTGCAAGCGTGATCCGCGCTCCGGCAAGGTCACGACCGGCGGCATCGTCACTGTCAAGGACAGCACCGAGAACTGGTACCTCTCCTGGACCATCAACCGCCAGCCGCAGTTCAAGTCCCAGGATAAGAACATGGTCCTCGTCTGGCTGTACGCCCTGAGCACCAACAAGGAAGGCAACTACGTCAAGAAGGCCATGCGCGACTGCACCGGTGAGGAAGTCTGCGAAGAGTGGCTGTACCACATCGGCATCCCGACCGAGGAGATCAAGACCCTCGCGACCGAAGCCTGCAACACCACGACCTGCTTCATGCCGTACATCAACGCCTTCTTCCAGCCGCGTAAGGAATCCGACCGCCCGAAGGTCGTCCCGGATGGCGCCGTGAACTTCGCCTTCATCGGCCAGTTCGCCGAGACCCCGCGCGACACGATCTTCACGACCGAGTACTCCATGCGCACCGGTATGGAATCCGTCTACACGCTGCTTGACATCGACCGCGGTGTGCCTGAAGTCTGGGGCAGCAAGTACGACGTCCGCGAGCTGCTTCGCGCCGCCTACTACGCCATCGACAAGAAACCGCTCAGCAAGGCGGGCCTCTCCTTCGGCGAGAAGGAATTGCTCAAGATCGTCCTCAAGAAGGTCAAGGGCACCGATATCGAGATCCTGCTGAAAGAAAGCGGCCTCATCGAGTAA
>CAVCBG010000134.1:0-4835 GCA_963600285.1 Anaerovoracaceae bacterium | reverse complement strand
ACAACAAAAAAACTCAGGTCTTTCAACCTGAGTTTCTGCGGGAATGACGGGGTTCGAACCCGCGATCTCGGCCTTGACAGGGCCGCATGTTAGCCGCTACACCACATCCCCATTCCGTCTCGCGAAGCGGTGCTTCACTTAACGATTGATATTTTAGCATTTCCGCGCTTTTCCGTCAAGGAATTCGCGAATTTAAAGCAAAAACCCCGATGCTGTGCATCAGAGTTCAACGTAGGAGGAATTCCAGTGGGCGGGACAGGACTCGAACCTGCGACCCCATCCTTGTAAGGGATGTGCTCTAACCAACTGAGCTACCCGCCCATAACGAAGTAAATTATAACACTCGAATTCGCCATCCGTCAACGGATTCGGTCATTAAACTGACAAGCCCCGTGGGCGCGGGGCTTGTCTTCAAACAGAGAAACAATGGTATCCGCGGGAGAATGTCTTTCTGTCCCGCTGATATACAGTATCCCATATAAAGCTTAAAACAAGCTGAAGATTATCAATACCTTTCCTGAGAAAATAAAACCGCCCCGCCGAAGCGGGGCAGTCGTTTGTTATGGATTTCAGCCGAGGAGCTGATCCAGGTTATCCAAGCCGTGACCGGACTCGGAATCGCCGTCGTCGCTCTTTTCGGATTCATCGCCTTCATCCTCATCCTTGTGGGACGGAACGGTGTTCCAGGAGAGGTCGATGGAGCCCAGACCCGCGAACGGATCGGCGGTGCCGGCGTTGTCGGTGTCGATGAGTTTATCGACATTCTTCAGCTCGTCATCAATCGAGGTCTCGCCGCTGCTCATCAGAGCGTTCTCAATGCGCGGGGCCTTGACCTTCTCTTCGTCCTTACCGAACTTGACAACGTCGCCGTTGTCGAGAACAGCCTCAACCGCCAGACCGAGGGACTGGAGTTCCTTCACGAGGACGCGGAAGGAAGCCGGCAGACCCGGTTCGAGGATCGGCTTGCCCTTGACGATGGATTCATAGGTCGCGACACGGCCCTGAATATCATCGGACTTGACGGTGAGCATTTCCTGCAGGACATGGGCGGCGCCGTAAGCTTCGAGCGCCCAAACTTCCATTTCACCGAAACGCTGACCGCCGAACTGCGCCTTACCGCCCAGAGGCTGCTGGGTAACAAGGCTGTACGGGCCGGTGGAGCGGGCGTGGACCTTATCTTCAACCAGATGGTGCAGCTTCAGCATCGTCATGACGCCGACAGTGACCGGCAGGTCGAAGGGTTCGCCGGATTTACCGTTCATCAGGCGCTGTTTGCCGACGATCGGCATCGGGTTGCCGGTGAGGAGGCTGATGTGGGCAGCCTGGTCGCGGAGGTCGGCTTCGTCATCGCTGACGGGCTCTTCACCCTGTTTGGCAATCCACAGCTTCAGGCAGGCGTGAACCGCGGCGACGTCCTTCGGACGGCGGTCGGAAGCGTTCGCTTCGACGCTTTCCCAGTCAATGATCGTTTCCGGATCATAACCGTTCTCGCGCAGCCACTCACTGAGGACGACGTGCTTCAGCTTGATTTCGTCGTTGATGTCTTCCAGCGCCGGGTTGTCTTCGCCGAGGCGTTCGGCAACATAAGCGCGGCGGACTTCGTCGTCATCTTCGAAGGTGGAGGTGTCGATTTCATTCTCGTGAGCCCAATCCCAGGCCTTATCGCCCCATTCCTTCCAAGCGGTGTCAAGCATCCACGCGCGGGCAAGTTCGGACTCGATTTCGTATTCGGTCGCGCCGTCAAAGACAGGGGTGACCGCGCGGAAGCCGAGGCGGAGGGCAGCCCAACCGAGGTGGACTTCCAGGACCTGACCGATGTTCATACGGCCCGGAACGCCCAGCGGGTTCAGGATGATATCAACCGGCGTACCGTCTTCGAGGTACGGCATATCTTCAACAGGGACGACGCGGGAAACAACGCCCTTGTTACCATGGCGGCCGGCCATTTTGTCGCCCGCCATCAGCTTGCGGTGCTGAGCGACGGAAATGCGGACGCGCTTGTTGACGCCGGCCGGGAGGTCGGCATTGTCTTCGCGGGTGAAGACCTTGACGTCGACAACCTTACCGCGTTCGCCGTGAGGCATACGCAGGGAGTTGTCCTTGACATCGCGGGACTTCTCACCGAAGATGGCGCGGAGCAGTCTCTCTTCCGGAGTCAGTTCCTTCTCGCCCTTCGGGGTGATCTTACCGACGAGGATGTCGCCCGGGCCGACTTCGGCACCGATGCGGATGATACCGTCTTCGTCGAGATCCTTGATGGCGTCGTCGCCGACGTTCGGGATATCGCGGGTGATTTCTTCCGGACCCAGCTTGGTTTCCAGAGCGTCGTGTTCGTGCTTCTCAATATGCACGGAGGAGAACTTGTCGGCCATGACGACGCGTTCGGAAATGAGGATCGCGTCTTCGAAGTTGCCGCCTTCCCAGGAGGTGAAGGCTACGACAACGTTCTCACCGAGGGAGAGCTTGCCGCCGACAGTGGAGGAGCAGTCCGCCAGGACGTCGTGCTTCTTGACCTTCTGGCCCTTGACAACAGCCGGGCGCTGGTCGATGCAGGTGCTCTGGTTGGAGCGCTGGTACTTGCGCAGCGGATAGCTGTGGACGGTGCCGTCATCCGTGCGGATGATGATCTTCTTCGCGTCAACGGCGGTGACTTCACCGTCTTCGGCGGCGGTCAGGACCTGACCGGAGTCGATCGCGGCGTAATCTTCCATACCGGTGGAAACAAGCGGGACTTCCGGCTTGATCAACGGAACAGCCTGGGCCTGCATGTTGGAACCCATCAGGGCGCGGTTGGCGTCATCATGTTCCAGGAACGGAATCAGGGACGCGGAAACGCCGACGACCTGCTGCGGGGAGACATCCATGTAATCCACGGTGGCGGCGGTGCCGGTCGTGAATTCGGACAGATGGCGGATGGACATGCGGTCCTGGCCGAACTCGTGGTTGTCCTTCAGGATCGTGTTCGCCTGAGCGATGCGGAATTTATCTTCCGCGTCGGCGGAGAGGTAATCAACATCATCGGAGACCCACGGAACGATGAGGACCTTATCGAGGTCGAGGTTCTGGATCTTGTCGAAGAGCGCCTGATCGATGCGGACGCCTTCTTCGGCGATGACGTTGCCGTCGGCATCGGTGATCTCTTCACGCAGGGCGCGGCCGATCAGACGTTCGTCGTCCTTGTACATGAAGTTATAGACGCGGCGGTACGGGGTCTCAACGAAGCCGTATTCATTGACGCGGGCGTAGTTCGCCAGACGGCCGATCAAACCAATGTTCGGACCTTCAGGCGTTTCAATCGGGCAGATACGGCCGTAATGAGTGTGATGGACATCGCGGACGTCGAAGCCGGCGCGTTCACGGCGCAGACCGCCCGGACCCAGCGCGGACAGCGTACGCTTGTGGCGCAGCTCGGCCAGCGGGTTGTTCTGATCCATGAACTGGGACAGCTGGGAGGAGCCGAAGAATTCACGCAGGGCGGAGTTCACCGGGCGGATGTTCACCAGGCTCATCGGGGTGACGTGTTCCTGATCGTGGATGGACATGCGCTCTTTGATGACGCGTTCCATGCGGCGGAGGCCGATGCGGAGTTTGTTGCCGATCAGCTCACCGACGGTCTTGACACGGCGGTTGCCGAGGTGGTCAATGTCGTCCTTGGTCTTGGTGCCGTTGTTGATCTCGATCATGTGGCGGACAAGGTTGACGACGTCCCACTTCGTGACAGTGCGATGGGAGACAGGAATCTTCTCGGTCAGGTCAAGCTTCTGATTCAGCTTGTAACGGCCGACGCGTTCCAGGTCGTAATGGCGGGTGTCGAAGATCTGCTCTTCGAGGAATTCGCGGGCGTTCTCAAGGTTGACGGGGTCGCCCGGGCGCATCTTCTTGAAGAACTCAAGCAGGGCCAGCTCGGCGATGGAATAGCCGGAGGTGGTGTCCCATTCGGGTTCCTGGGCGAAGGTCGCCTCAAGATAATGGCGGTCCTTGTCATTGTCAACATCGGCGAAGATCGACATAAGTTCTTCGTCGGTGCCTTCCTTGATCGGGGAGTCTTCGATGCCGTCATCAACAGCGGCAAGCGCGCGCAGGAAGATCGTGATCGGCACTGTGCGCTTGCGGTTGAATTTCAGGATGATGTAGTCGTTCTTGCGGGTCTCGAATTCCATCCACGCGCCGCGGTCCGGGATGAGTTTCGCGGCAGCCTGGCGATGGCCGGTGGAATGATCGATCGGGGCTTCGAAATAGACGCCCGGGGAGCGGATCAACTGGGAGACGACGACGCGCTCGGAACCGTTGATAATGAAGGTACCGGATTCGGTCATTTCCGGGAAGTCGCCGAGGTAGACGACGGAAGTGGACGGCTCGGAGACATCGGGGCCGGCGAGCAGAACTTTCACATTCAGCGGGCGGGAATAGGTCAGGTCGCGGTCAACGCATTCGTCAACGGTGAACTTCGGTTCGCCGAAGAAGAATGTCAAACCGGCTTCCTGAGATTCCGGGCTGCTGCTCGGGAAATACAGCTTCATCCCATGGTTGAAGGATTCGATAGGGGAAATCTCTTCGAAAAGCTCCGCAACACCCTCTTCCTTCAATCGCTGGAAGGATTCGAGCTGAATATCAATAAAGCCCGGGAGAGGAAAGGCGCTGGGAATTCGCGCGTAAGATTTCGTATGCAGTGCAGTAGTCAAAATGACCTCCAAATTATTACATACTAAAACAGTCAACTACAAATCAGCGCATAAGAACGACCCGCTGAGCAGCCGGCAAAATTTCATAGGTAACATATTATACCTTATTTAGAGAAGGTTTTTCGGTGTTCGGGTAAATTTCATGACGGCGAA